>ONUI01000001.1 GCA_900320995.1 uncultured Eubacteriales bacterium | reverse complement strand
TTTCTCGGTGCAGAGGAGGAGTAACCCTGACGGGTTGCGATCGACGATAAGCCGATAAAGACTGAAAATGACTCATTATCGGCAATTGAGTTCGACTCCCTTCATCCTAGGATAAAGGGATTTTAATTTGAAGATGAACTTGTCTTTTGCTTACCTAACGAAACCTTCAGCGTGACCTCGGAGCCGGATTCGATCTTATCGCCGGCACTGTGCCCGTCGATACCGATAACCTTTCCCTCGGCAACCGTGTCGCTGTATTCCACTTCCTGTAACGCGATAAAGCCAAGACGAGTCAGATCCTCTGCCGCGGCAGTATAAGACTTATCAACGACATCGGGCAGCGCGACGAGCTCGGGACCTTTACTAATCAGCACATAGATGACCGCGTCGCTGCCGGCGCTGTAGACCGGAGAACCTGCGGCAGGCTCCTGTGAAATGATCTTTCCTTTTTCGATATGGTCGCTGTACGCGCCGTCGGCGTCGACCTTGATCGTCCCTTGGAAAGAAGCCTTGACGTCATCCAAGGTCTTGCCGGTATAATCCTCCATCACGGGACCCGTCCAGTCTTCAGTGGGAGCCGCCAAGGTAGCCGGAACGGTAGAACCGTTAGTGAACAGACCCATCAGCGGATTGGTCGGGAGCCAGAACAGACCGATCGCCGCAAAGAGCAACAGTGAAACCAAAGTCGCGATCAAGCCGACGACCGTGGGATTCACACGGGAACGCCGTTCCTCATCCTCTCGCTTGATCGGCGTCATGCTGGCGGTACGGGAGATCTCATCCTGGATCGCCTGAACGGTGGAAGAAACAGAGAGCTGGGCTCTGAGTTCATCAAAATCAGCGATACGCGCGTCACTCTTCATCTGTAAGCCGTTCGCGAGCGCGGTCACAACATGAGGCGGCAGACGCTTGACAGTGTTGGTACTGATCAAAAGCCTGGGATCCTTCTCACGTTCTTTGGCGTTGGCGGGCAGCTTACCGGTCAGCGCGTAAAACAGCGTGGCAGTCAGACCGTAAATATCGGTCGGGATGTCCAGCTTTTGGTTATCCATATACTGTTCCGGCGCGGCACATCCGCTGTACAGCTGAGATTTCAGCATCGTACCGCGTTTACGCTCATTTTCGGTAGAGAAGCCGCCGAGCTTGAGCTTACCGCCGGAGGTAACATATAAATTAGCGGGCGAGATCGCGTAATGACCGATACCCAGCTTGTGGATATTTTCGATCAATGTGATGATCGGCATAAAGAGCGGACGAGCCGCGTCCCACTCGAGATGACCGCCGTTGTGCTCGACATACTCGGTAAACGGCAGAAGATCATCGTTTTCTTCGACCACATAAACAGTGTTGTTCTCGGTGAAGATATCATCGATGTTGATCATCGCGGTCTTATCCGTCAGCGTGTTGAGCGTTTCATAATAGCTCTTGAAGTCATCCATCGCCAGAGAAAAGCTATCTTTATCCTGCGGGGTGACAAAAAGCTTTGTCTCATCGTCGCCGCGGTCAAATAAACCCATCGGGAGAAACTCACGGATCGCGAGCACCTTACCGGTCTTATTATCATAACCGAGGTAACGGGTACTCTCACCGTTCGTCTCCAGATTTCTCGCGACTACATATTTATAGTTTAATACGGTACCGAACGGTAAAAACGGAGCGGTCTGTTTTTCGGAATTATCAAAGCCGCATACTTTACATACCGAATCGGCAGCGGGTATTTCATTTAAACACCCCATACATAAAGGCATGGTCCATTCCCCCTGATCACTGAGATCATCTCAGCAGTATTCTGGTTTCTGTTATCAATTCTTAATGAATAAAAGTCATACTTACTCAATGTACTAAATTATTATAGCATACAGAATATACCAATATCAAGGCTGTAAAAGAAAAATGAGATTACATTTTTGTAAATTCATAATATATTAAAGAGCTCCGATTTGAGTAAGTAATATGGTGTAGGATGTACACTGACGCTTACATCTTCGCACTCTTGCCTTCGATCCCGCCGTCTCCACTTTATGTCGGTAATAAATTAAGGAGCCCCATATCGGGACTCCTTAATTTATTAATATGGTGGAGACGGACGGGAGTTATTTTTGTAGGTTACACTCAACCCCGCCTTCGGAGCGTCACCTCGTCGTCGCGCACTTCGCTTAGTCGCCGTATCAAGTGTGATACGGCTTGTTCGCTCCGTGGCTCCTCCTCTCCCCAACACGCGGGGCGTGCCGGGGACCCCAAAGTCTTATCTACTCTCTCGATAAAAACGCCATGCTATGGCGTTTTTGCGTGCGATGTGCGCTAACGCTTACATCTTCGCACTCTCGCCTTCGATCCCGTCCGCCTCCACTTTCTACAGATAACAATAAAAGGGCACATCTGTCGATGTACCCTTTTATTATTAATATGGTGGAGATGGTGGAGACGGACGGGATCGAACCGTTGACCTCTTGAATGCCATTCAAGCGCTCTCCCAGCTGAGCTACGCCCCCAAAGCAGTATTATATTATCATACTTTTATGGGTTTTGCAAGTATAATTTTATAAAAACAAAAAACTTTCAAAAATCTCACATTTTTGTCTATGTGTTGTCACGGTCTGTTTGTTATGCTGTAATTGCAACATAAAGATTGCACCCCATAATCAATCAACAAGGAGATGAAACTATGAAATCAACCCATCGTATTATAGCAACAATTTTGGCATGTATCATAATGATCTCGGTAGGCTCCACTATGGCGATCACCGCTTCTGCCTCGCCGGTAAGCGACGGTTTCTTCAGCGGAGCATCCGCTCTGGTCTCATTAGTCGGCAAATCAAATCCTGTCGCGGGCATCATAGCCAACGGACTGTTTGGCGCGTTTAAGACGTTCTATGCTGACGCGACAAAAGAAAAGGAGCCGTCAACACAGGATATCGTCAACCTCATCAATGAGCTGAATGAAAAGATAGATTCTCATTATAACGAACAGTCCAGTCAGATCAAGGAACTGTCGAACATCAACAAGCTGCAGCGTTTTTCCGATATTTTGACAAGCGTAAAGGGCTACAACGAAGAAGCGATGACGCAGATCGCGTTATTCAAAGAAGATACAGTTTGCGCGCAGGATTACATCAATATCGTGAACGCTACCAACGGAAACTCCGACTTCACCAAGGACTTCAAGGATCTTAGCAACCTGATCATCGACGGTCAGTCAGGCTTAAAGGGTATGCCCTCATTTGATCAGTATCTCGAATTTTCCAAAACAAGTGAAGGAAACAACAATGACGCCGATCTGGTCAAAAAAGACGCACAGGCATTCAACGATATGACACTTGAGCAGTACGCATTGTATTACACCAACCTGATGTCCGGCTGTATGGCGTCCTATTCTCTGGCTGATTACGACTATAACAACGGTTCGATCACCAAGGAGACCAGGGACAGCTTACAGTCATCGATCAAGGCGAATATGGAGCTGTATACAAAGAAAGCGACCGCGGTCGCCAAGTCATATGAAACCACCAAGAAGACGATCGATAACCTGACAGTAGCGCAGGTGACCGTGGGCGGTAAAACAAAGAATATGTTCTCCTTCGGCGACGCATGGGCAACTGTCTCCAAGAACGGCGGTACCATGAAGCTGATGCAGGACTGGAAGAGCAATAACCTCTCCGCGGATACCTACTATTACAAAGACGGTACCACCTTCAGCGGCGGAGCGCTGTATGTCAAAGATAAAACCGTAACCCTCGATCTGAACGGTCATTCGATCATTCATTCCGAACGTCAAAAATTTGATATCAAATCCGACAACGCCACCTTAAGCGTGATCGATTCCACAGGAAATCGCGGCGCGATCAGCGGATTGCTCGTCAGCGGCGGAAAGCTTAATCTCGATAACATCACCGTGAAGGATTCGACCGACGCCGGTCTGAGAGCCGATCATGTCGATCTGAAAATCAAAAACTCAGACTTCCTCAACAACGCAAAAAGTGCGATCGTCACAGAGATGAACGCCGACGGAACCATCGATAATTCTACCTTCCGCGACAACAAAAACACCGCTTTGTTTAACAAAGATTCGAGAGTCACGGTCAACAACTCTGTATTTGAGAACAACTCCGGACAAAACGGCGGCGCGATCTATACGGATTGCGTGATGAAGATCAACAACTGCACGATCAAATCCAACAGCGCAGCGAAGGGCGGCGCGATCTTCGGCGATTATACCACCGAGGTCAACAACTGCACGATCATCGATAACAAGGCTACCTCCAACGGCGGCGGTATCTGCTTCGGTTACAGGGGCGGCGGAATGTGTGTACCGCTCACCGTAACGAACACAAAGCTGAACCGGAACAGCGCCGGCTGCGACGGCGGCGCGATCTGGTGTGACTCCATGAACTACCTTACTTTGGAAAATGTTGAGATAACAGACAATACGGCAGTCAATAACGGTGCGGGTCTATACGCGCAAAAAGGCGACACATCCGCCTGCGATCCCATTATCAGCGGAAAGATGACCATCATCAACAACAAACTCACCAACGGTACGGCATCCAACGCGTTCCTCGGCGAGAACACAACATCCAAATGTATCTTCCGCATCTTTGATAATATAGACCCCTCGTCTCGTATCGGTATCACGAGCAATACAAGCGACAACAAGCTTGACGTCGTCAGGATCACTACAAAAAACGCATACAATAACACAGCCAATGTATTCAGCTACGATACATCGAAGTACAGGATCAACCGCTACAACCCTTGGTATTCAGAATGCTTCTATGTTGAGATCGTAAAGAACTAATATCATATCATAGAATCAATACGGGGCAGTTCACCGCGAACTGCCCCAATTCTTGTTATTTATTATTGATCTGCCATTCCTTGATATCCTTGACCTCGTTATACATCCTCACGTAACTGTCATGGCGAGATTGAGGGATGATCCCCTCTTCGACGGCTTTGAGCACCCGACATCCCTTTTCACACACATGATTGCAGGAATTGAACTGACAGGTACCGAAGTATTCATCGAATTCGGGAAACGCGAACTTCAGTTCATCCTTGCGGATCAGCTCAAATCGTTCGATATCCACGGTAGAAAAGCCGGGAGTATCGGCGATATAACCGCCGTGCTTTTTGAACAGTTCCACCGTGCGGGTCGTATGCCTGCCGCGACCGAGCTTATCACTGATCTCACCGGTTTGGAGCGACAGCTCGGGAAACAGCGCGTTAAGCAGTGTGCTCTTCCCTACTCCGGAATTCCCGCAGAAAGCGGTCACCTTGTCCTTGAGCACCGCTTTGATCTCGTCCAGTCCTTGGTTATCGACCGAAGAAAAGGAGAACGCGGGAATGTTGACCTTGCGATAGATCTCGACCAGATCGTCTGTCTGCGCCAAGTCGCTTTTAGAGAAAACAACGATCGGAGTGATCTCTTTATTGACAGCCGCGGCGGTCATTTTGTCGATCAAATACAGATTGACATCCGGTTCTTTGACAGAGCTGATGATCATCAGATTATCCAGATTCGCCAATGCGGGACGCACCAGAGAATTACGCCGCTCATGGATCTTATCGATGGAGCAATAGCCGTCATCGGGCACCGTGATATCAACGATGTCGCCCACCAATGGTGACATCCCCCTTTTGCGAAACACACCGCGCGCCTTACACTCATAAACACTTTCGGCGGCTTCTACATAATAGAAGCCGCCTGTGATTTTCATAATAATACCTGTTTTCCGATTCATACTCATCCTGTCGTTAATTCGCTCTGATTCTCTTGATTGGACGGTGTTTCTTCAACTTCCTCAGCGGGAGCCTGTGTAGCGGGAGCCTCAGTCTCTTTCGGAGTATACGGATAAGAATTTACCAAGGAAACGGAATTGTTGGCGTAATCGACCTTATACTCACGGTACTGCTGATCATCCAAAAGCACGACAATGGTAGCGTCATCCTTGACCTTGACCGTGATCTTATATTTGGGGCTGTACGAAGGCACAACATCCTTTGAATTTTCACTGTCGACCGCGCCGTCAACCAGTACCTTCATGTTGACGCTTGTGGTGACCTCAGAAGGCAGATCAACTTCAATGTTGACCTTCTTTTCTTTCTGCGTTCCCTTCGAACAGATGACGGTGATCTCGTAGTCGGAAACGACCTCACTGCCCTGCATCGGATTCTGTCTGACGACCTCATCCTTTTCGGCTTCGATCCTGTCATCGTATTCTACACTGTAGTTGGTGAAGCCTGCCTCTTTCAACGCGGCGACCGCCTTTTCGGCAGAATAGCCTTTGATATCGGGCATCACGAACTTCTGCTTAGTAACGCCCTTCGATACATAAACATATACCGGAGAGCCGATCTTCACCTGTGTACCGGTAGGCGGATATACGCCGTCGATCTTCTGAGCAGTCTGTTCACTTTCAACATACAGGATCTTAGGTACAAGGTTGGCTTTTTCGATAGTCGCCTGAATCTGTTCCGTGCCGAGAGCGCCGTTGATATACGGAACGGCTACGTAGGTATCCGCGGAGTTGACGACCAGCTCGATGGTCGAGCCCTCCTTCATCTTCTTGGAACCGCCGGCAGGACTTTGCTCGATAATAGTGTCAACGGGGATATCGTCGCTGTAACGGCTGATATAGCTGAAGTTGAATTTACCGTTATTTTTAGCGTTCGCTTCACTCAGCGACATATTGGTAAAATCGGGAACCTCAACCTCCTTCGGCTGAGCGGAAATATAACCCTGATAAGCCGCGACGCCGCCGAAAACGACCAGCGCGATGACTGCCGCCAGGATGATACCCTTGATTGCGGAGAGTACGGGGCTGCGAACGGGAACATCCTCATCGTAGTAGACTTCCTCCGCGTCCGCTTCGGGATCTTCGTAATCCTTTTTGGGATCCTCCTCAGGGACATCCTCCGGGAGAACGGGATCGGTATGATAAGTATAATGGAACAGAATGCTCGGATTGAGGCGGAAGCGCTCAATATCGCTGAGCATTTCGACAGCGGAATGATAGCGATCCTCCGGATCCTTCTGCATCGCCTTCATGGTGATCTCTTCCAGACCCTCGGGGATATCGGGGTTGATCTCACGCGGACGCTTCGCCTTTGCCTGCAGCTGCATCAACGCAACAGTCACGGCGGAATCGCCGTCAAAGGGCAGTGTGCCGGTGAGCATTTCATACATCATCACGCCGACGGAATAGATATCGGTCTTGCCGTCGGTCTTTTCACCTCTCGCCTGCTCGGGAGCGATGTAATGGACGGAACCGATCGCCTGTTCGGTCATGGTGCGGGTCGCGTTCGATGAAAAACGCGCAATACCGAAGTCCGTGACCTTGATGGTGCCGTCCTGCAGCAGCATGATGTTATGCGGCTTGATATCACGGTGAACGATGCCGTTCTCATGCGCGTGCTGCAGCGCCTTTAAGATCTGGGTGGTAAGGTGCACGGTCTCTTTCCAGTCGAGCACCTTCTGCATATCGATATATTCCTTGAGCGTGATGCCGTCAATATATTCCATAACGATGTATTGAATCATATCGCCGAAGCTGACGTCATAGACGCGGACGATGTTCGGATGATTCAATACGGCGATCGCTTTGCTCTCATTCTTAAATCGGCGGATAAAATCCTCGTTGTCCAAAAATTCATCTTTTAATATCTTGATCGCAACTTCACGTGCGTCGATCGTATCATAGCAGTGATATACATTTGCCATACCGCCTACGCCGATCAACTCGCGGATCTCATATCTGCCGTCGAGCTTCTTACCGGTATATTTATCCATGTGACTCACTCCAATCCTCAGTATACTACCGTGACGGTGATATTATCATGACCGCCGTGGCGTTTCGCAATCTCTACCAATGTATCAATGAGTAATTCGCCTTTTTGTTCCGTGACGGTGCGCACCATATCAGCCTTGCTGACATAGTTGGACAAACCGTCGGAGCAGATCAGCAGGACGTCGCCTTTACTGAACTCCGCCTCGATATAATCGATATGGACTTCATGGGAGATACCGAGCGCTCTAGTGATCAGGTTCTTGTTGGGATGGTGCATCGCCTGATCGGGAGTCAGCTCACCGCGGCGAACCATCTCCTGCACCAGAGAATGATCCTCTGTGATCTGCAGTATTTTACCGTCGCGAATCGAGTAAGTACGGCTGTCGCCGACATGAACGACATGGGCGACCTCTCCGCGAACAAAAACCAGATCGCAGGTCGTGCCCATTCCGGCAAGATCGTAGTCTTCCATCGACATCTTATAGACGCAAAGATTGGCGCCGTCAACAGCGGATACCAGCATCTCATACAATGCATCGTCATCCATATCTTCCTTGAATTCGCGATTGATAAATTCAGAAATGTAATTGACAGCGGCAGAAGAAGCCGTTTTGCCTCCGTTAGCGCCGCCCATACCATCGCATACAACTGCCCATGCGCAGTCTGAGGAGATGACGGAATACGCGGAGCTGTCCTGATTTTCCGTGCGGACCAGTCCGATATCGGTTTTAGAGAAAACTTCCATGTCATACATCCCCTTTCGTAAAGTTTCTTTTCAGTTGTCCGCAAGAAGCGTCGATGTCGGAGCCGAGGGTTCGGCGCACCGTGGCGTTGACGCCATAGCCGGACAATATATCAACAAAGGTCTGTTGCCTTTGCAGTGAGCTTTTTTTGTAACCCGCGCCCGTCACATTGTTGACGGGAATCAGGTTGACGTGACAGAGCAAGCCTTTGAGTAATTTCGCGAGCTCTCTCGCTGTTTCGTCGGAGTCATTCTCGCCGTCGATCAGCGCGTATTCAAAGGTGATCCTCCGATTGGTCTTTTCGACATAATAGCGCGACGCTTCCATCACCTCGGCGATGGAATATCGGCGGTTGACGGGCATCGTGCGCGAACGCATGGTATCATTCGGCGCGTGGAGCGATACGGACAAGCCGCATTGCAGCTCCAGATCCGCGAACTCCTTCATTCGCGGAACGATCCCGCAGGTAGACACCGTGATGTGCCGCATACCGATATGGAGCGAATTCTCAGAGGATACCAGCTTCAAAAATCGGATGACGTTGTCGAAGTTGTCGAACGGCTCGCCCATCCCCATCAAAACGACATTGGAAACGCGTTCGCCGCAGTCGATCTCGGCACTGCGGATCTGGGCGATCATCTCGGACGCGGTCAGCGAGCGGGAAAAGCCGCTTTTGCCGGTCGCACAAAAGGTACAGCCCATCTTACAGCCGACCTGCGAGGAGATACACATCGTCCTGCCGTGGTGATAGTGCATCAACACGCCCTCGACATACTCGCCGTCATAAAGACGGAACAGGTATTTGACGGTGTCATCGAGCCTCGAGCGCTGAACGCGAACGATCTCGGCGCAGGCAAGATACGCGTCATCTTTCAGAAAGTCCCGCAGCTTTTGCGGAGTATTCTTCATATCATCAAAGGATGTGACATCCTGTTTGATCCAATTGAGCACCTGCTTGGAACGGAACTTTTCAAAGCCGTTCTCCACAAGGTATGCTGTCATCTCAGAGAGATTCATCGACTTGATATCCGTCATGTCGGTCTCCTCCTGAGCTTTGCGATAAAGAATCCGTCCGTACCATAAACGCCGGGCAAGAGGGTCAGGCAATACGGCTCTTCCTCAATGATGTGATCGATCCCATCGGGCAGCTTGATCGGCTCGCCGACAAACTCGGGGTGCTCCTCCAGAAAACGACTGATGATGTCATGGTTCTCCTTTTTGCGGAGCGTGCAGGTCGAATAGACCAAAACACAATCTGAGGGTAGATCCTTTATACTCATACACAATATACTGTATTGCAACTTTGTCAAGTTGTCAATATTTGTGTCTGTTTTGTAACGAATTTCGGGCTTTCGACGAAGGATACCCCATCCGGAGCACGGAACATCGCACAGGATCCTGTCGCAAGCGGGCAGTTCCCGGGCTGACGCCGCGTCTCTGAGGGCTGTTTGAATGATCGAAACACCCAGTCGACGGGCATTGTCCTCCATCAGCTTTGTCTTATGCTCATGGATATCATAGGAGTAGATCACTCCCCTGTTCTCCATGCGGATCGCGGAGTAGAACGATTTGCCGCCCGGAGCGGCGCAGACGTCCGCGATCGTTTCGTCGGGCTGAGCGTCGAGGATCTCGGCACATAACTGTGACGCCGCGTCCTCTACGAAGAAGTGACCTTCTCTGTATGGCGGGAGCTGGTCAATGCTTCCCGCGGCGCTGAGATTCAATGAATTTTCTAAAAAAGAAATATCATCTACTGTCACGCCTTGCTTTTCCAGTTCTCTTTTCAATGTGGATTTATCAGTTTTCAGCGTATTGACGCGGACGGTGATCGGCGGTCTGCCGAGGATCACCCGCAGCGCTTTCTCCGTCAAATCCTGTCCGTACGTCGCGATCAGCTCCGTCACCATGCTTTCGGGACAGGAATAGACCACGCTGAAATATTTGACGATGTTTTGCTGATCCGGCAAGCGATACGTTTTATCCGTGCGCACAAAATTGCGCAGGATCGCGTTGACGAAGCCGGAGCTTTTATACAGCCTGAGCTGTTTGCAGAGCTTAACGCTCTCGTTGACAGCGGCACTGTCGGGCACCTTATCCATATAAATCAGCTGATACATGCCGAGATACAGGACGATCAGCGTACCCTTTTCGATCTTTTTGATACGGATGGACGAATACTGACGGATGATATACTCCAGCGTCAGCTTGCGTTCCAACACGCCGTATACCAGCGCCGATAAGAAGGAAACATCAACGCCGCTGAGGTTTTCTTTATGAACGGCGTTATTGATGGCAATGGCAGAATACGCGTCCTCATAGAGCACGCGGTACAGCACGTTATGCGCGATGGATCTGACATTAGCCATGATTATTTCCTCTGCAATATATGATAGTAGTTTTATCTTCTGCGGTTGTTCGCGATCATCAGCAGGCGCAGGAGCTGTGCGATCGACGTCGCGGCGGCGGCAACATAGGTCATTGCCGCGGCGCTCAATACCTTTTTCGCGCCGCTGTATTCATCAGGGTTGAGCATGTTGGTTTCTTTGATCGTTTTCAGCGCGCGATTTGACGCGTTGAACTCGACCGGCAGTGTGATCAGTGTGAACAGTACCGATAAGGAGAACAGCACGATACCGATAATCAGTACAAAGTCGTATTTCGCGGGCAGCAGTAATCCGACGACCAAAAAGAGCCAGCTCAATCGGGAGCCGAAGTTTGCCATCGGGACGATCGCCGAACGGATCTTGTTGGGCAGATAACCCTCGGCGTGCTGAACCGCGTGTCCCGCTTCATGACAGGCTACGCCCACCGCCGATACGGTAGCGGCGTTATAGACGGATTCGGAGAGACGGATCACATTCGTGCGCGGATCAAAATGATCCGTCAGATTGCCCTGTACCGGTTCGATACGAACACCGGTCACACCGTGCGCCGACAACACCTGCTGAGCCGCCTGAGCGCCGGTGAGGCGTCTGGAATTTGCAATCTGCGAATACTTGCTGAAGCTCGATTTGACCGCGATGTTGCAGATCAGCGACAAAATGAAGCACGGCAGCATATATATCAGATAGTTCAAATTATAAAATACCATCGTTCTTTCTCCTTTTTGTTTATTCTCCCAGCTTATCCTTGTTGCTGAGCGGATGACCGATCAAAAATGTTTTCGCGTCCATGCGCTTTTTGCCCTCAAGCTGTAATTCTTCGATCACGACAGCGCCGTCGGAGCAAGCGATCGTGAGCGGATCGGTCGCGATCACCGAACCCGCTTCACCGTTTCCTTTCCCTAAAGAAGTACGGTAGATCTTGAGCTTTTTGCCGTGCAGTGACGTCTGCGCGATCGGCCAGCTGTACAGACCTCTGACAAGATTATGCACCTCGAGTGCCGGTTGATGCCAATCGATCTCAGAGATCGACTTGTCGAGCATCGGCGCGTGTGTCGCGAGCGCTTCATCCTGCTTTTCGGCGGTCAACTCACCTTTTTCGAGCATATCGAGCGCTTCCGCGATCATCTCGCCGCCTAAATCAGAGAGCTTGTTGAACATACTCTCGGCGGTATCGTCGATGTTGATCGGGATCGCCTTTTGATACAGCATATCGCCGGTATCGACGCCCTGTGCCATCTGCATAATGGTCACGCCGGTTTCCGTATCGCCGTTGATGACAGACCACTGGATCGGCGCCGAGCCGCGGTATTTCGGGAGCAATGAACCGTGTACGTTGATACAGCCGTACTTTGGCAGATCGAGGATCTCCTTGGGCAGGATCTTGCCGTATGCCGCGACCACGATACACTCGGGGTTGATCTTTTGGATGATATCAAACGCCTCACCGTCACGCAGGGTCTTCGGCTGACAGACCGTCAAGCCGTGCTCGAGCGCGCATACCTTCACCTCGGGAGGTGTCATCACCATTTTTCTGCCGCGGGGCTTATCGGGCTGGGTGAACACCGCCGCGATCTCATGTCCCGCGTTGATCAGGCTTTCCAAACAGGGTACGGCGAAATCGGGCGTACCCATGAATATGATCTTCATTCTTCCTCTTCTCTCATTTCACGCAGTTCTTCTTCGGTCAGCATCCGCTCCACCTTCGATTTGAAGATGATGCCGTCGAGGTGATCGAACTCGTGGCACATCGCCTGTGCCAGCAGATCATCGCCCTCCAGCTCAACGAAATCGCCGTTTCTGTCCTGAAAACGCGCTTTGACATGGGCGGGACGCTTGATGATGCCGAATTCGCCGGGGCAGCTCAGACAGCCTTCCTGTACCTCCTGCTCACCCTCGGATTCAATGATCTCGGGATTGATGAACTCGATCGGACCTTCACCGACGTCGATCACACAGATACGGCGCATCACACCGACCTGAGGCGCGGCAAGACCTACGCCGCCGGAATCAGCAAGGGTCTCGACCATATCATCGAGCAGATCCCATATCCTTTGATTGAATTTTTCTACCGGGCGGCACTTCTTGGTCAGAATCGGGTCGCCCTCTTTTACGATATTACGCAGTGCCATATTGATCACTCCTGTGATTGGATCTATCGGGAGGAGCAAGCCCCTCCCCTACATCGTATTATAGTCATTGCGAAGTTCCGTAGGAACTGTGGCAATCTCAACCTATTTATAAGCTCAGCGGATCCATATCCGCATAGACCGTTACACTGCCGAACTCGCGATTGGATAAAAACAGCACGAGCATGCGCGCGAGCATCTCGCGAAAACGGCTGTCGTTACGGCATTTGAGTATCAGCTTGAATCTGTATTTATTACTCACCTTGAATACCGCCGCCTGTGATGGTCCGAGGACCCTGAGCGGGATATCGGTGAATTCTGTCTGCAATAATCGTGTCATCTGCTTGGTGAACGCAAAGGCGGCGCCTTCGGTCTGCTTCGCGTTCTCGCCGACAAAACCGACCATGCAAATGCTTGCGAACGGCGGATACAGCATCGCTTTTCTGATGCCGATCTCCGCGTTATAAAACGCGTCATAATCCTGCCTTGCCGCTAAAGCGATGATCGGATTCTCGGGCGTGTAGGTCTGGATGATGGCTCTGCCCTTATCCTTTCCCCTGCCGGATCGACCGACGACCTGCGTCAAGAGAGAAAAGGTGTTCTCATAACTGCGGTAGTCATCGAGATACAGCATATGATCGGCATTCAGCACACCGACCAAGGTGACGTTCGGAAAATCCAATCCTTTCGCGACCATCTGTGTTCCGACGAGGATATCATACTCGCCGTTCGCGAAGGCGGTCAGCTTCTTCTCATGAGAAGAACGCGTCATGGTGGTGTCGGTATCCATCCTGAGGATCCGCGCTTGCGGAAAGATCTGTGCGATCTCGACCTCGGCACGCTGGGTGCCGGTACCTCTGAGGCGCAGACTGTGGCTGTGGCAGGTGGGACACTCCGTCCTGTACGGCACAGAGTAACCGCAGTAGTGACACATCATGCGGTTGTTGGCGCTGTGATAGGTCAATGAGATCGAGCAGTTCGGACAGGTCAGCGGTTCACGGCAGGAATTGCAGGTAACATAGGAATTGTACCCGCGGCGGTTCAACAGCAGAATACTCTGCTTGCCGTTGTCGAGATTCTCCTCAATATTCTGCAAAAGAATATTAGAGAACACACCTGTGTTGCCGACTTCGATCTCCTCATTCATATCCGCGATCACAACGTCGGGCAGGGTCGCCGTGCCGTAACGCTTGGTCAGCACGTGCTTATGATATCTGCCCTCGTTGGCGTAGTAGTAGGTCTCTACGCTCGGGGTCGCGGACGAGAACAATAACAGCGCTTTATGATAAGAACAGCGGAATTTAGCCAGTTCTTTTGTATTGAATCGGGGCTTTGACTCGGATTTATAAGTATGCTCCTGTTCCTCGTCCATGATGATCAAGCCGAGATTTTGAAACGGCGCGAATATCGCGGAACGTGTGCCGACGGCGATCTTGGCGATCCCGCGGCTGACGCGCTTATACTCGTCCAACCGCTCACCCAGTGACAACGCGCTGTGGAATACCGCGACCTTATCACCGAAATGCGCGCGGAACATCGCGATCATCTGCGGCGTGAGCGCGATCTCGGGCACCATCACGATGACGTCCTTTCCGTCGCTCGACGCCTGTTCGATCAGCTTGAAAAAGACAGATGTTTTTCCCGAACCTGTGATGCCGTACAGCAGCGATACCTCGGGCTTGTCCGAGCGATACAGAGTGCTCAGTTCATCAAACGCGCTCTGCTGTTCCTGTGTCAAGGTGATCTCACGCCTGTCGGATTCAGCGGATCTCGGCACGCGGAACACCTCGTCATCATAATAGACGGCGATATTCTTGCGCACCAGCGTATCGGGCACGGATGTCGTCACACCGGTATAGTAGCATACCTCTTTGACGGATGCGGAGCCGACAGTGGACAGCAGATCGATAACGCTCTCCTGCTTTGCGCTGAGCTTCATACCCTGAAAAAGGGTCTCGGCGTCATCGCTCAAACGAATCATCTTGATCGTTTTGTCACCGATACGGCGCAGTGCCGCGTCGTTCTTGAAGAGTATTCCCTCTGCTTCCATCCGATCCAACACGGAGGAATCCGCATAACCAAGCTCCTGCAGCAATCGGTGCTTCTCGACTTTATTATTCTTTGAACGAATAATGGTAACGATCCTGCGGTATTCATCGGAAAGATCATAAAAACGATCGCCCAGATCGGCTCTGACGGAATACTCGAGCGACAAACGGTAGTTGATACCTGCCGGCAGCATCGCTTTGACCGCATCGTAGTAGGTGCAGAAGCAATGGCTTTTGATGAAGCCGCACATTTTGAGCATTTCATCATTCAAAACAGGCTCGTCATCCAACAGCTCGGATACCGTTTTCAGATCGTCGGCACTCTCTTCACCGAGTCCGAGAACGATCCCCTGACGCTTACTGTCGCCTCTGCCGAAGGGTACCGCCACACGGCATCCTGCCTGCACGGGCATCCCCTCGGGGATCCGGTAGCTGAACGCGTTATCAAAATGCAGCAGCGCGTTTTCTACCGCGACATAAGCGATCTTAGCGGTCATCAGTCCTCGTCATCCTCTTCAAGGATATTGTATTTGTGGTTCTTGAAATCTTCGATCGCGAGAAGAACGGGTTTTTCATCGGTGATGATGCCCTCCTCCTTGAATCCGTCGGCGATCTCTCTGGCGCGCTTCGCAACGCCGATCACCAGTGCGTAACGGCTCTCCTTGCCGCTCAACATATCATCTAAAGATGCTCTTTTCATAATGATACTCCTTTATTCCGGTTGTCATGCGAGGGATCGACATACGTCATCCCGTGACAATCTCAACCGATGTTAATGATACGGGCATTCCCGTAGTTGTTTATACTTGATTCTTTTTTTCGTCGGCGATGATGGACAGCACCTCATCCACCGCTCTGTCAAGATCGTCATTGACGACCACATAGTCGAACAAATGCTGATGCTGCATTTCTTCCTGCGCAATCCTGAGACGCTCGGCGATGACTTCTTCGGACTCTGTCCCTCTGCCCTGCAATCTTAACTGCAATTCTTTGAACGACGGCGGCGCAATGAAGATCGTCAAACAATCGGGGCAAGCCTCTTTGACCTGCAAAAAGCCCTTGACCTCGATCTCGAGGATCACATCCAAGCCCTCGTCCAGCATACGGAACACCGGTTCCTTCGGCGTACCGTATTTGTTGCCGACATACTCGGCATGCTCCAAAAAGCCGTTTTCGGCGATCATCTCGTCAAAGCGCTCATGGCTGACGAAGTAATATTCTCTGCCGTCCTGCTCACCCTCACGCGGCTTACGCGTTGTCGCGGAAACCGACAGGCGTAGGTTGGGGTTCCTCTTGAGCAGCATTTTCATAATCGTACCTTTGCCGACGCCCGAAGCGCCGGTATAAACGATCAACAGTCCCTTATTCTCCATTCGGATCCTCCATTCTCGCGGCGATCGTCTCGGTGGTCAGCGCCGACAGAACGATATACTCACTGTCAGTGATGATGACAGCCTTGCACTTTCTGCCGAAGGTCGCGTCGATCAATGTGGAAGCCGCCTTGCTCATCTGCACGATACGCTTGATGGGCGCGGATTCGGGGCTGACGACAGACACGATCTTGCTGATATTCACCACGTTGCCGAAGCCGATATTCACAAATCTCATTTTCTCAATCCTTATTCGATATTCTGAACCTGTTCGCGGATCTTCTCGATCTCACCCTTGATGTCGACTACCTTGTGCGCTAAAACGGAGTCATTCACCTTGGAGCCGATGGTGTTCGCCTCACGGTTCATCTCCTGCACGATGAAGTCAAGCTTTCTGCCGACCGGTTCACCGGAGTTGAGGAATTGCTTCATCTGGTCAAAATGAGAGCGCAGACGGACGGTCTCTTCATCCACCGCGACCTTATCGGCAAAGATCGCCGCCTCGGTCAGAATGCGCTGGTCGTCAATATTGGTGCTCTGCAAGACCTCACTGAGCTTTGCGTACAGTCTGTCGCGATACTCCTGCACGGTCTGAGGAGAACGCGCCTCGATCTCACCGACGATGTCGATGATCGTACCGGCACGATTGAGGATATCTTCCCTGAGCTTTTCGCCCTCCGCCTGACGCATGGAAAGGAATCGCTCCAGCGCCGCGTCGACCGCGACCTTGACGTCGGCAAATACCGCGTCTTCATCCGCGGGCGGTCTGGTGATCTGGAAAATGTCATTGAATCGGGACAGTGCGGATACGGAGATATCGTTCGTGATCCCGTATTCATCCGCCATCGTCTTCATCGCGTCGATATAACCCGACGCGAGCGGTTTATTCAATTCTACCTCGACGGACGAATCATCATTATCGGTCACGGATACATACATATCCACCTTACCACGGCTGACACGTTCGCCGACATACTTCTTGAGTTTATCTTCCAAAAAGCTGTAACCCCTGCTGGTTCTGCATGAGAACTCAAAAAAGCGGTGGTTGACGCTTTTCATCTCAACGATAATATCACGGTTCCCGACAGATACTTCCGCTCTGCCGAAACCGGTCATCGACATTACCATCATCATTCCCCCTTTTCTTACATACACACTTATCTTACCATTATCCTCATCAAACTACAAGGAGTTTATTACAAAATTGTAACTATTATTTTCAATTCCTGAGAATTGTGGTATATTAATACAGTTAAAACACTGAAAAGGAATGATAAACAATGTCAGGACATAATAAATGGAGCACGATCAAGCAGAAAAAGGGTAAGAACGACGCTGCCCGCGCAAAGGTATTCACCAAGATCGGCAGAGAGTTGATGGTAGCGATCCGCGACGGCGGCAGTGCCGACCCGAACGTCAACTCCAAGCTCAGAGATTGTATCGCTAAGGCGAAGGCGGCGAATGTACCGAACGATAATATCGAGCGTATCATCAAGAAGGCTCAGGGCGGCGAGGCTGCCGATTATGAGGCTGTCACCTACGAGGGCTACGGTCCCTGCGGCGTTGCCGTTATCGTAGAAGCGCTGACCGACAACCGCAATCGTACCGCGGGTGAAGTCAGACATTATTTTGACAAGTTCGGCGGCAACATGGGTACCCCCGGCTGCGTCGGCTTCATGTTCGCCAAGAAGGGCGTACTGATCATCGAGCGCGAGGATCTCGAAAAGGATGAGGACACCGTGATGGAAGCCGCTCTGGAAGCGGGCGCCGCTGATTTTGAAGCGGATGAGGACATCTTCACCATCTATACCGAGCCCGAGGATTTCGGCGCGGTACGTGACGATCTGCAGGCACAGGGCTATGAATTCGCGTCCGCCGAGATCGAGCAGGTTCCCTCCACCTACACCAAGATCGACGATCCCGATACTCAGGTTCAGATGCAGAAAATGCTGGATATGTTCGAGGATAACGACGATATCCAGAATGTCTGGCATAACTGGGAAGACGCGGAATAAGGAACTGTAAATAAGCAAAATGAAAGGCTGTTCGTGTGAACAGCCTTTTTTTATTCGGTTGAGATTGCCACGTCGCAGAACGCTCCTCGCAATGACAATTTTGCGGTTGAGATTGCCGCGTCAAATACTTCTCCTCGCAATGACATTTTATAGTTGTGAAAGATACTGTTCAAATTCTTCTTTGGTGAACAGACAATTCATCGCGGCGAGCATGGCGTTTGAGGAAAGGTATTTCGGCAGACCCAATGAAGCGAGCACCTCTTCCCTGTTTTGCGCGGCATTCGCGCAGCCGGAAAGCCCGTAGTCGAAGAAATCCATTTTTGTGATTTCGGATGATGTATCAACCCTCCGGCGCTCCGCGCCACCTCCCTTAGGAAAGGGAGGCTCGATAATCGGTTGAGATTGCCACGTCGCAGTATGCTCCTCGCAATGACAATTTTGCGGTTGAGATTGCCGCGCCGCGGACGTACCCGTCGGCTCCTCGCAATGACAATTCAGGATGTGCGCGCCGCTGTTGCGGATGGATGCAATCAGCGCGTCACGGTCGATGCCCTCCACGCCGAGGATACCCTCCTTGGACGCCTCGGGCTTGCGCTTTTCTTTTCCTTTGATCGTCGGGATATAGGCGTGCAGGATCTGCCCCTGCGGCACAATACCGCGCAGAAAGTTGCGGATCACAAAGCCCGCGGAATCCACATCGGTCATCACAAGGATCCCTCTGTGTTTGGCGACGGCACGGATCAGCTCCTGTTTTTCCTTATCCTTGAACACCCGAAAACCACCTGTCTCGATCATTGGGCTTGCGATCAGCTCACTGAGTTTGATCCGATCATAACGCCCTTCAACGATCACGGTTTCTTTTATTTTGATTTTTTGATCAGACGGTATAGAACCCTCAGTCTGCTCCGCAGACAGCTCCCTTAGGAAAGGGAGCCTTTGTATATCGTTAGGTATTCTGTTATCACTCATCGGAGCGATCCCCCGCGATCAGTATCAGATTGCATACCAGTCGTTCGATCTCTGTGCGCTCGTCGACCGTTTCGGTCACCATGCGCGTCTGCATGGCGAGCAGCTCGTCGATACTGCGCCTGAGAGAAGCGGTGGTGACACGGCGGATCTGTCTGCCGAGCTTATCCAGCACCCACGCGCGTCTGTTATAGCCGAAATCCTCCGCTACAACGGCATTGGGCTTGCCGGCTTCACTGCCGATCCGCGCGCGGTAAGCGTCGAGATACGCGCCCGACAGCACCGTAGCGATATAGACGCCGCTGACCTGCTGATAAAACAGCGCATCGATGGCGGACAGCGCCTTGTCGGTCTTGCCCTCGACGATCAGCCCGAACAGATCATATACACTCGCCTCGGCGGTTTTTGACACCAACAGCTCGATCATCTCGGGTGTGATCTCATCGCCGTCGGCGTATGCCGTCAGCTTCTTCATCTCTGCATTCAGGCGGTTCAGATCCTCGCCTGCGTATTGGATAAGCGCATGAGCGGTCAGCTCGCTCATGGAGCATCCGCCCGCCTTTGCCCATTTACACAGGTCACGCTCGAGCATCAAACCCGTTCGATGACCGAGCTCGATACAAACGCCGTTTTTATCGATATGGTTGATCACCTGCTTGAACTGCTTTTTCGCCGATTTCGCGGTGACCTCCAACGTCGGCATGGCGATGATGATGACCGTCTGACCCGACGCGTTCTTGATGATCTTCATCAGCGCGTCAAAGTCGCCCTTTGTGAGCTTATCGATATCCATATCGTTGACGCGCAGGATGTTCCACTCGCTCATAAAGGGGATCATATCGGCACAGACGGAGATATCGCTGAGATCCGCGTCACTGTCGAACACGTGATAGTTGAATTCGTTGAGATCGCCGCCGGATATTTTGTTTTCGATCAACTGAGCGCAGCGCTTGACGAGCATCTTTTCTTCACCGAAGCAAAGATACAGATTGCTGATCTGTCCGCTGTTCAGTTGTTTTTTCAGTTGACTTTCTGTAACCATAATCTACCTCAACCGATAATGCACATCGCCATGATCGGTAAAAAACGCATGATGATAACTGTCCATGAGCGCGTTTGCGGAAAGCATCGACAGATCGCTGTTATCGCTGATGATCATGTCCTCGCACCGCAGTTGGTCATATCCCTGCTGCGCTTGGGACAGAAGGATCACATCCGCTGTGCGCAGCTCCTTCGGGATGTTATCGATCTCACACCCCGCCGGGATGATCAATATCCTCCGCTCACCTGCCGTAATATACGGCACGGCGGTGTAGTTGACAACAGACAGTCGGATCACGACGTCATCATCCACGACATAGGTACAGTCCTTGTCAAACGGGACGATGTTTGCTTCGTTTTGATATTTCTGCTCCTTATCATACAGCAAAAGTGCGGAAATTGCAAATTCATCATCACGATACAGCTGAAAATGCCTGATTTCGTTCTCGTTACAGCATAGTGCGACCTCCGCGGATCCGTATCGGGAGGAAAGCTGATCCCATAATGCATACAGCTGTTTTGAGTTCGCGTCCATCTGTAAAAGATACAGCTTGCCGCCCTTATTGATTCCCGCGCACAGCCCGTTGTCGCAGGAATAGACCTCGAGCGAAAAAGTGTTCATCTGCAACACTTGCTGGGTCAAACCGCCGCCGAGCAGTATGATCAGCGAACACAGTACCGCGTATTTCAGATAGCGATAATGATTGCGGTACAGGATGACGACGATCCCCAAGATCACGGTGACCGCCAGCCACGCGTAAATAAACGCCTGCCCGACACGAAAATGCGCAAACGGCAAGGACGCGATCCCGTCCACCAGCCACAACACCAGCTTACACAACCACATCAAGGGATAGGCGAGCAATATGGCGACATAGCGTAAAAACCCCAGCGGATACAGGATACATACCGCCAATGATAAAACGAGGATCAAATAGATCTCCGCATACAGCAAAAGCGCGGACAGCAATGTGACCAAAGAGAATTCGTGGAAGATGAATACCGATATCGGGAACACCATGATATTGGCGGCAAGGCTGACAGAGAGCAAAGCCGCCGCGCTGTTCCACAGCTTCATCAACAGGATGCGGAACGAAAACGGTTCTTTGGATTTATCTTTCAGCGGAAGCCCTTCAACTTTTCGCTCTTTATAATAGTGCAGCTTCTCGCTGATATGAAAGAACGGGATATAACCGGTCTTTGTTTTCAGACACAGCTTCGGCAATAGCGGTCTTGCCCACAGCAAGATACCCATCGTCGCGTAAAACGAGAGGATCAGACCGACGTCGCCCGCGCCGTAAGGTGATACGATGAACGGCATGATGATGCCGGCTAATCCTAAATGATTCAATGGATACGGCTGCCGTCGTATCGTCATGCCGAACACGGTGAACACCATCATGATCCCGGCACGCAGTACGGAGGACTGAAAGCCTGTCACCGCAGCGTACAATACGATAAACGCCATGATCAGCGCAAATCTCACCCAGCGGTTGAGGCGTTTCATCAAACGGAAGAGCAGCATGATGACCACCGCGAAGTGCATACCCGATACCACGATAAAATATGACGCGCCTGCGTAGCGGAAATGATCTCTGGTATCGAGGCTCAGCGCGTACTTATCACCGATCAACACCGCTCTGCACAGCGCGGCGCAATCGGACGGCAGGAGTGTGTCCAGTGATTTTCTCATGAATCGCCGCAGATGTATCGCATGATAGTAGAGCGAATGTGTATCGGGCGTTTCCGTTTCTACTTCGATCCTGTAATCGTCCGACACCAGATAATAGCCTTTGGCGCGGTAATACTGATTATCCATCACCTTCAACTCGGAAGTAAAAGTCAGGATGTCATCCGGTTCCGCTTCGATGTCGGTCGGTGTTTTGAGCAACAGCTTGAACCCCGCCTTTTCCCCATCGATCTCCTGCGCTTTCAGACGGTAATAATGCTTGGAATACGACTGATAAGGCTCCTCGGTCAGCACCGCTTTCACGGTATGTGTTTCATCACCGTAAGTTTCGACCACAGGCTGTACCGCCAACAGTCCGTATCCGATATGTACCGCACAGGCGATCACGACAGTCAGCGCCATCAAGGGAATATAGATCGTCCTGCGGGTTTTTCGTATCACAAAGAACAAGATCGTCAGGACCGCGGCAATACCGCCGATCACAACTACCGCGGTATCAGGCAAATAAAAAGCGGCTGCCAGCACAGAAAAGTAGGTAATGCCTATCTGTGCCAACAACCGTTTCATGTCTACCTCTTATCCTTTTCGGATCATTCTGTCATACTTATTTCGGAAATACCGGGAGCTTCTCGAGGAAGATAATATCGTCGCGATCCGCGGCGTCACCCTCCGCCAATACAGCCACCTTGCCGACGATATTTCCGCCTGCTTTATTGACCAGAGCTTCCAGCGCCTTCAAGCTCTCGCCGGTGGAGATCACATCGTCCACGATCAGGACGCGCTTGCCTCTCAGGTGCTCCGCGTCATCGCTGCCCAAATACAGCGTCTGGCGGCTCAATGTGGTGATCGACTGAACATGTACGCTGATGGGATCGGGCATATACACCTTCACGCCCTTACGCGCGATGATGTACTTACCGCAGCCCTGACGCGCCATTTCATAGCAAAGCGGGATTCCCTTCGCCTCCGCGGAAATGCACACATCATGCTCGGGAGAGAGCTTGAGCAGCTCAGCGGCGGATTTTTCGGTGATTTCAACATCGCCGAACATAATGAAAGCGGCGATATCCAGATGCTCGTCGACCTCGCACAGCGGCAAATCACGCTTGCAGCCCGCGATGGTCATTTGATAAGTTTTAGCCATAATGTACCCCTTCTAACTCTTGATCCGATTCGATCACGCCATATCGACCTTGAGCTTTTTGCCGCCCAACAGATGGAAATGGATGTGCATGACGGTCTGTCCGCCGTCCTCACCGCAGTTGTTGACGATACGATATCCGTTCTCAAGTCCCAGCTCCTTCGCGACCTTGGGGATCTTCGAGAAGATATGACCGACGATATCGCAGTTCTCTTCATTGATCGCGTTCGCGCAGCAGTAATGCTCCTTGGGGATAAAGAGCACATGTACCGGCGCCATCGGATTCAGGTCATGGATGGCGATGATCTTATCATCTTCATACACTTTGTTCGACGGGATCTCACCCGCGGCGATCTTACAAAAAATACAATCAGACATAATTGCCTCCTATTCATAGCGGATTTGACAAGCTCCGCATCAATTCATCATTATTTTATACCATCAGCGATCAATCGTCAAGACTGAGGTCGCAGGACTTAATGGTGTTCTTGAGGGTCTCGGCGGAATCACGCAGCTTTTTCAGCTCATCGTCATTCAGCGCGAAGGGGATCTCGTTCTCGATGCCATCCTTGCCGACGATCACGGGGATGGACAGCGCAACGTCAGTCAGCCCAAATCTGCCGTGCTGGATGGATGATACGGGCAAAATGCTCTTTTCATCACGGATGATCGCCTCGCAAATACGCTTGGCGGACATTGCGATACCATAGTAGGTCGCGCGTTTCTTGCTGATGATATCGTAAGCGGCGTTCTTGACCTCCTCGGAGATATTCGCCTTTGCTTGATCATGGTCATGATAGAAGCCGCGCATCTCGCAGAAGCGGCTGATCTCAACGCCGGAGACATTGGCACTGCTCCAAGCGGCAAATTCACTATCGCCGTGCTCGCCGATGATGAACGCGTGGATGGAACGCGGATCGACGCCCAAGTGCTCGCTGAGATTGAAGCGCAGACGAGCGGAATCCAGTACCGTGCCCGAACCGAACACATGACTGTCGGGCAAGCCCGAAAGCTGTTTGGCGGCATAGGTCAGCACATCAACGGGATTCGCGACGATCAGCAGGATCCCCTTGAAATTGCGCTTGGCGATCTCGGGGATGATCGACTTGAAAATACCGACGTTCTTCTTGATCAGGTCAAGGCGGGTCTCACCGGGCTTCTGTGCCGCACCGGCGGTGACGATGATGATCGCGCTGTCGGCGATATCGTCATAATCGCCCGCGTATATCTCGCAAGGCTGTGAGAAAGGCACGCCGTGAGAGATATCCAGCGCTTCACCCTCCGCTTTCTTTCGGTCGGCATCCAGCATCACGATCTCTGAGAACAGACCGCTCTGCATCAACGCGAACGCTGTTGATGAACCGACAAAGCCACAACCGATAATGGCAACTTTTCTTGCGTTAACAGCCATATGACATTCTCCTTCATATCTATACAGAACACACATGTATTCCGCATTTTTACTTTACGTTATTATCATAACACAAATCGATAAAAATTCAACAGCTATTCTGTAAGATTATTCCATTATTTTTCTCATAACGAATGACAAATAAAGTAATTTAAAAATTATCGCTTTAAATCATTAAATTTTCTTGACTTTAAAACGTTGAAGTGTTAAAATGAATCCGTTGCATTTTTGATAAGGTTGAGATTGCCACAGGCAAGACAATATGTCATGCCTTCGCAATGACGATCAAAAGGATAAGAGATCACCACAGGCAAGACAATATGTCATGCCTTCGCAATGACGATCAAAAGGATAAGAGATCGCCACAGGCAAGACAATATGTCATGCCTTCGCAATGACGATCAAAAGAGATTACCACAGGATGATATTCAAATCATGCCTTTACGATAGATGAAACGATGATCATAGATTTTCACACCCATGTATTTCCCGATAAAATCGCAAAACGCACCTTAACGGCACTGCAGGACCCGCCCTATGTCGTCCCCTATACCGACGGAACGATCAGCGGGATCCTCGACAGTATGCAGAAAGCGGGAATCGATAAAAGCGTGATCCTGCCGGTCAACACCCGACCGGGACAGTTCGACACGATCACAAACTTTGCCAAACACATCAACGATACCTACGACAACCTCATCTCCTTCGGAGGCATCCACCCCGATGATGAGGATATCGAAGAAAAACTGCGATACCTGAAAGATAAAGGCTTTAAAGGCATCAAGCTCCATCCCGACTATACCGAGACCTTCATCGACGACGAGCGCTACATCCGTATCATCGCCGAGGCAAGACGACTTGGCTTGCTGGTCATGACCCACTCGGGCAAGGATCCCGAATACGAGATCATCCACTGTCCGCCGAAGAAAGGCGCGTTGGTGCTCGACCGGATCGAGGCGCTTGTTCCCGACAGTAAGCCTAACATGATCTTTGCGCATTTAGGCGGCAATTATCAGCTGGATGATGTGGAACGATACCTGGTCGGACGCGACTGCTACATCGATATCAGCTGTTCTTTCCGCGATCTGTGGCATCACAGCACCGCGACCGACGAGGATATCGCGCGCGTGATCAGGAACCACGGCGCGGATAAGATGCTCTTCGCGACCGACAGCCCGTGGAACGATCAGAAAGCCACGGTCGAGCGATTCAAGGCGCTTGACGGCTTATCCGATACCGAGAAGGAAATGATCCTCGGTATGAACGCTGAGAGATTGTTATCATCTCATTAGTCATGTTGGTCGCTTCGCTCCGATCATACAATCCCTCAGTCTCGGCTTTATCGCCTCGACAGCTCCCTTTACCAAAGTGAGCCCGAAAATGTACATCAACCCCATACGGGGATAAGGAGTATAAGAATATGGATATGTTTATCAAAATCGCTTTCTTAGTCATTTTCTTCGCCGTAATGATCGGCGTAGGCATCTACTGCAGAAAGCAAAGCACAGACGTCAACGGCTTTGTACTGGGCAACCGCTCCGTCGGACCTTGGCTGACCGCTTTCGCGTTCGGTACCTCGTATTTCTCGGCAGTTATCTTTGTCGGCTACGCGGGTCAGTTCGGATGGAAATTCGGTATGGCTTCCACATGGATCGGTCTGGGCAACGCCTTCATCGGCTCACTGCTTGCGTGGAACGTGCTCGGCAGACGCACCCGCGTCATGACCCAGCACCTCGACACCGCCACCATGCCCGACTTCTTTATGAAGCGGTATGATTCCAAGGCGCTGAAGATCGCCGCGGCTGTCATCATCTTCATCTTCCTGATCCCCTATACCGCGTCGCTGTACAACGGTCTTTCCCGACTGTTCAAGATGGCGTTCGGCATCCCCTATGAATACTGCGTTATCGCGATGGCGGTACTGACCGGCATCTATGTCGTTGTCGGCGGCTACATGGCGACCGCGATCAACGACTTTATCCAAGGCATCATCATGATCTTCGGCATCGTCGCCGTTATCTGGGCGGTACTTCGCATCAACGGCGGCTTAGGCTCCACCATCACCATGCTCTCTCAGATCCAGGCGGAGGGTACCGAGATGAAGGGCGCTTTCAGCTCGTTCTTGGGACCGGATATCTTCGGATTGATCGGCGTTGTCATACTGACGTCCTTAGGCACATGGGGTCTGCCCCAGATGGTGCAGAAGTTCTACGCCATCAAGTCTGAGAAGAGCATCAGCACCGGTACGATCGTATCGACCGTGTTCGCGATCATCGTCGCGGGCGGCTGCTACTTCCTCGGCGGCTTCGGCAGACTGTTCGGTGAAGCGGGTCCTGACGGCAAGCCTGTAGGCGGCTTCGACTCCGTTGTTCCCACTATGCTCGAGAACCTGTCCCCCATCCTGATCGGTATCGTGGTCATCCTCGTGCTTTCCGCGTCCATGAGCACGCTGTCGAGCTTGGTACTGACCTCCAGCTCGGTTCTGACCATCGACTTCATCGAGCCGATCTTCTTCAAAAAGAAAGAGCTCGGCGAGAAGAAAAAGGTTGGTATCATGCGTATCTTTATCGTATTCTTCATCGCGATCTCCGCGATCATTGCCATCATCCAGGCAAAATCCCCCGTCATGTTCATCTCACAGATGATGGGTGTATCCTGGGGCGCGCTTGCCGGCGCGTTCCTCGCGCCGTTCATGTACGGTCTGTATATGAAGCGTGTACCGAAGGTCGCCGTATGGATCAACTTTGTCCTCGGCGTCGGCATCTCCCTCGCGTCCTTTATCTGCAATATGGCAGGCGTGAAGTTCGCAAGCCCTGTCCTCACCTACTTCCAGTCCCCCATCAACGCGGGTATGGCGGCAATGATCATCGGTATCATCATCACGCCGATCATCGCGGCGATCGCGCCGTCAAAGGATGTGGAGAGAGTAGAGCAGATCTTCTCCTGCTACAACAAGACGCATACGGTATCTTCCAAGCACAGTATCGACGAAACTTGATCGGTTGAGATTACTACGTCGCATCCGCTCCTCGTAATGACAATTTATCATTGGTTTCGTTACGATAGTAACCAACGGTTACGTTTTATAACAATATAATCAGCAATATGACAAAAAGAAGTCTGAAGAACTATTGCCTTTAGACTTCTTTTGCGCTATAATAAATGTGTATGTACGCCGTTAGGGATCCTGCGCGTACAAAATCGAAAAGAGGATTTGACAAAATGATTTTTCAGAAAGACATTGAAACTCTACCGAGAAAAGAAATCGAAGCGATTCAGCTCGAGCGCCTGAAATGGGTCGTCAAGTACTGCTATGACAACGTACCGCTGTATCATCAGCGTCTGACCGACTGCGGCGTGCTCGACGGCGCTAAGATCAAGCAACTCTCCGATATCGAATACATCCCCTTCACCACCAAGGACGATTTCAGAGATAACTATCCCTTCGGTCTGGTAGCCTCCGACATGAAGGACATCGTGCGTATCCACGCTTCTTCGGGTACGACCGGTAAGCCCACCACCGGCGTTTATACCAAAGAGGATCTCGACATCTGGTCGGATTGTGTCGCGCGTGTCGCTTGTGCGGGCGGCGTCACTCCCGATGATATCATCCAGATCAGCTTCGGTTACGGACTGTTCACCGGCGCTTTGGGTCTGCACTACGGCATGGAAAAGCTCGGCGCGACCGTCATCCCCGCTTCTTCGGGCAATACGCAGAAGCAGTTGATGATGCTGCGTGACTGGGGCGTGACCGGTATCGTAGCCACACCGTCCTACGCGCTGTATCTCTCCGAGGCGATGAAGGAAGCCGGCTATCCGCTTTCGGATTACAGCCTGCGTCTGGGCATCTTAGGCTCAGAGCCCTGCACCGTATCCATGCGCGAGCAGATCGAGAACAACTTCAACATTCGTGTATCCGACAACTACGGCATGACCGAGCTCGGCGGCCCCGGCGTTTCCGGTGACTGTGAAGCGCGCGACGGTATGCACTTTGCGGAGGATCACTTCCTGCCCGAGATCATCGACACCGATACCGGCAAGCGTCTCAGCGAGGGCGAAGTCGGCGAGCTGGTCGTCACTACCTTGACCCGCAAGGGTATGCCGGTGCTCAGATACCGCACCAAGGATATCACCAAGCTCGATTATCAGCCCTGCTCCTGCGGCAGAACCCATTGCAGAATGGCAAAGACCATGGGCAGAACCGACGATATGCTGATCATCAAGGGCGTCAACGTGTTCCCGACCCAGATCGAGAACATCCTGATCAACATCCCCGATATCGCGCCGCACTACATGCTGTACATCACCCGCCAGAATTACCGTGACAGCTTGGAGATCAAGGTCGAGGTCATCAACGAGTCTCTGCTCGATAATTATAAGATGCTCGACGGACTCAAAAAGCGCATCGAGGCTAAATTACAGTCGATCTTAGGTCTGAGAACCAAGGTCACGCTGGTAGCTCCCAAGACGCTTGAGAGATTCCAGGGTAAGGCGAAGAGGATCGTTGACCTGAGGAACGAGTGATAATACTCATCGTAGGGCGGGGGCTCGCTCCCGCCGAAACGCTGATCAACCGATGGAATGGAATGCGAAGCAAATCCATCTTTAATGATGCTCCGCAACAAAATAACCGCTAGCTGAGAAGTATCGGCGGGAGCAAGCCCCCGCCCTACAATATATCTCTGAATAGTGTCAAAAGAATAAGGTGAAACAAATATGAAAGACTTATTGATCGGTAACGCCGCGGTCGCGCGCGGCTTATACGAAGGCGGATGCGCCGTGATCTCCAGTTATCCCGGCACACCCAGCACTGAGATCACTGAATTTTTCGCGAAATACGACGACGTCTACTGCGAGTGGGCGCCCAATGAGAAGGTAGCGATGGAGGCAGCTTTCGGCTCCGCGCTGCGCGGCAAGCGTTCCGCCTGCTGTATGAAGCACGTCGGCTTGAATGTCGCCGCCGATCCGCTGTTCACCATGAGCTACACCGGCGTCAACGCGGGTATCGTCATCTGCGTCGCGGATGATCCCGGTATGCACAGCTCTCAGAACGAGCAGGATTCACGCCATTACGCCATCGCGGCAAAGATCCCGATGCTCGAACCCTCCGATTCTCAGGAGGCGCTGGATTACGCCAAGCTCGCTTATGAGATCTCCGAGCAGTTCGACACCCCGGTATTCCTCAAGATGTGCACCCGTGTGGCACATTCCCAGAGCATCGTCGAGCTGGGCGAGCGCACCGAGATCACCAAGGATTATACCAAGAATCCGCAGAAATACATCATGACCCCCGGCAACGCGCTCAAGCGTCATCCGTTTGTCGAACAACGCACCGAGAAGCTGATCGAATACGCCGAGACCTCTCCCCTCAACCGCGTGGAAGAGGGCGACGGGAATCACGATTTCGGCATCATCACCTCCTCTACCTCTTACCAGTATGTCAAAGAAGCGTTCGGCGATTCCGTTCCTGTCCTCAAGCTCGGCATGATCAATCCCCTGCCCGTCAGGCTGATCCGGGATTTTGCCGCAAAGGTCGGCAAGGTCTATGTCATTGAGGAGCTCGATCCGATCGTCGAGACCCATTGCAAGAACATCGGCGTGGAGGTCATCGGCAAGGACAAGTTCTCGATCCTCGGCGAATTCAGCCAGAAGAGCATCGAGCAGGCGTTTGAGATGGCGGATAAAACCGTATTCAACCTCGACACCGAGATCCCGGTACGTCCTCCGATGATGTGCTCCGGCTGTCCCCACAGAGGTATGTACTATGTTCTCGCGAAGAACAAGATCACCGTACTCGGCGATATCGGCTGCTACACCCTCGGCGCGGCGCCGCCCTTGAACGCATTGGATATGACACTGTGCATGGGCGCGTCGGTATCCGGTCTGCACGGCTATAACAAAGCAGGCGGCGATCAGACGGAGAACAACACCGTCTGTGTCATCGGCGACTCCACCTTCATGCACTCCGGCGTCACCGGTCTGATCAATATCGCGTATAACCAGAGCAATTCCACCGTCATCATCCTCGACAACTCCATCACCGGTATGACGGGTCATCAGCAGAATCCGACCACCGGCTACTCCATCAAGGGTGATCCCGCCGGCAAGGTCAACCTCGAGAATCTGTGCCACAGCATCGGCATCAACTCCGTGCGCGTGGTCGATCCGTATAACCTTGAGGAATGTGAGACGGTCCTCAAAGAAGAGCTCGCCAAAAACGAACCCTCCGTCATCATCTCGCGCCGTCCCTGCGTTCTCTTAAAGTACGTCAAACCCAAAAAGCCGCTCTATGTCGATCCCGAAAAGTGCCGCGGCTGTAAGAAATGTATGAAGTTCGGCTGTCCGTCCATCTCCTTCCGTGACGGTCACGCCGTTGTTGATACCACCCTTTGCGTCGGATGCGGCGTTTGCGCTCAGCTCTGCCCCTTTGACGCGTTTGAAAGCGAGGTGCCCTCTAATGACTAAGAATATTATGATCGTCGGCGTCGGCGGACAGGGTTCTCTGCTCGCTTCCAAGCTGCTCGGCAGACTGCTGGTCGATGAAGGCTACGACGTAAAAGTATCCGAAGTGCACGGAATGAGCCAGCGCGGCGGTTCCGTCGTCACCTATGTCCGCTTCGGCGAAAAGGTCTACTCCCCCGTGATCGAAAACGGTGAAGCGGATTTCATCGTGTCCTTCGAGAAGATCGAGGCGGCTCGCTATGTGGAAAACCTCAAAAAGGACGGTACCATCATCGTCAACACCCAGCAGATCGATCCCATGCCGGTCATCATCGGCGCGGCAACCTATCCCGAGGACATTATCGATGAGATGAAGGCGAAGGGTATCCATGTAGATGATATCGACGCGCTGGCGCTGGCGAATGAGGCAGGCTCCTCCAAAGCGTGCAATATCGTACTGATGGGCAGACTTGCCAAATACTTCGATATGCCCAAAGAAAAATGGCTGACCGCCATCGAAAAATGCGTCAAGCCGCAGTTTGTTGAGATCAACAAAATAGCGTTTGATTTGGGATATAACTGCTGATCGGTTCCCCGATAATGACGTAATAATAAAAGGTTGATTTGATCATATGCTCACTGATCGACTTCACTGATCCTATCAACCCTCCGCCCTTTCGGGCACCTCCCTTGGGAAAGGGAGGCTGTAAGGTATCGTGAAAAAAACAAAAGAAAGGATGAAGCCCCATGCAGAAAAGATTCTATCAGCCCGAAGCTGAGACCATGCCGGTCAACGAGATCAAAAAGCTGCAGGAGTACAAGCTCATCCGTCAGGTGCGCTATGTGTATGAACACGTTGAGTATTACCGCAAGCTGATGGATGAAAAGGGCGTCAAGCCTGAGGATATCACCTGTCTGGAGGATATCAGCAAGCTGCCGTTCCTGAGCAAAAACGATCTGCGAGAAGCATATCCCTACGGAATGCTCGCGACCGACCTCAAAAACTGTGTACGTATCCACTCCACCTCCGGTACCACCGGCAAGCGCGTTGTCGCGTTCTACACCCAGAATGACGTCGATATGTGGGAAGACTGCTGTGCGCGAGCGATCGTCGCGGCAGGCGGCGACAAAGGCGACGTCGTACAGGTCGCCTACGGTTACGGACTGTTCACCGGCGGCGCGGGTCTGCACGGCGGCTCACATAAGGTTGGCTGTCTGACCCTGCCCATGTCGAGCGGCAACACCAATCGTCAGATCCAGTTCATGATGGATCTCAACGCCAGCATCCTCTGCTGTACGCCCTCCTATGCTGCTTATATCGGCGAGACGCTGAAGGAACAGGGCTACAAGCCCGGCTACAACAGCCTCAAGGCAGGTATCTTCGGCGCGGAGCCGTGGACAGAAGAAATGCGTCACGACATCGAGAACAGCCTCGGTATCAAGGCGTATGACATCTACGGTCTGACTGAGTCCAGCGGCCCCGGCGTGGCTTTTGAATGCTGTGAGCAGAACGGTATGCACATCAACGAGGATCACTTCTATGCCGAGATCATCGATCCCGACACCGGTGAGGTGCTTCCCGAGGGCAGTAAGGGTGAATTGGTATTCACCTCGCTCGACAAAGAGGCGTTCCCGCTGATCCGTTACCGCACCCGCGACATCACCGTTCTCACCCGCGAGAAATGCTCCTGCGGCAGAACCTTTATCCGTATGCACAAGCCGATGGGACGTTCCGATGACATGATGATCATCCGCGGCGTCAACGTCTTCCCCAGCCAGATCGAGGCAGTTCTCCTGAACAAGGGCTACGCGCCGAACTACCAGATCCTGATCGACCGTGTAAATAATACCGACACCTTCGAGATCCGTGTAGAAATGCTTCCCGAGGATTTCTCCGATAAGCCGCAGGTCATCACCAAGAAGGAGAAAAAGATCCAGAGTGCGATGAAAGAGATGCTCGGCATCAATCCCGTCATCCGTCTGGTCGCGCCGAAGTCGATTGCGCGCAGCGAGGGCAAGGCTGTCAGGGTCATCGATAACCGTAAGAAAATCGGTATCCATACATAATCACCGTACATCCTAATTCAGCGGGAGGACATTCTCTCCCCACCATCAATCATAAGGAGTAACATTATGGCAATTAAACAGTTATCCATCTTTGTAGAAAACCGTGAAGGCACACTCGTCACCGTCACCGACGCGATCGCCAAGGCGGGCGTTGACATCCGCGCTATGAGCGTTGCGGATACCAATGACTTCGGTATCTTTCGCCTGATCGTCACAGATATCGCCAAGGCAAAGCAAGCGCTCGACGACGCGAACGCGTTCGTTTCCATCACCGAGGTCGTCGGCGTAGCCGTACAGGATGAGCCCGGCGCTCTGGCGAAGGTCGTCAAGATCTTGGCGGACAACAACATCAACATCGAGTATATGTACGCTTTCATCACCGTTTCCAAGAAGTTCGCGTATGTGGTACTCCGCGTTGAGGATAACGACACCGCCGAGAAGATCCTGACCGAGCACGGTATCAGCCTTGTCACCGAAGAGGATATGGCAAAGCTGTAAGGTTCTTATAAAAAAGGTTATAATGATGAGAAAGGCCCGCCGATCATGGCGGGTCTTTTTTCGGTTGAGATTGCCACGGCTCTTGCGAGCCACGCAATGACAAATTCCATTTGCTTTGATAAAATAGCGCAGCATCCTTTTCAGTCCCTCTGACGAGGATACAGGAAAGAACAGATCATTGCTGAATAATCACAATGATTCGATATATTTTTCGATATCGAAGGGATCAAGAGGGGTGTCCTTTTTCAGATAGAGCGGATGATGCGGATGACCTTTTTTTGAGATCTTTCCGGCGGAGTACCATTTTGCGTGATGTTCGGTACCGAGCGCGATCATCGAACGCACGCAATCGGGCAAATAGGGGCGTTTTTCGATGATATTCCCCCATGCCGCCCAGACAGCGGGACTTTCACTCAAGCCTAAGATATAATCGAACGCTTTCATGTTCTCCTCATGGAGCAGCGTGTTGCACTCTCGTTCCATATCGTCGGGATTCGTGGCGCGTTGGGCGTAGACGTTGAACATGATGAAGCTGTCAAAGCCGTTTGCCAACGCGATCCGCTCGACGGATTTGAGCGTGTTATCCAGATCATCCGGTGCGGCGGTCGATGGATTGATGCCGATGCAGATCAGCGGCCTCTCCCCTCTCGTGCCGAGGATATAACGGTATTCGCTGTAAAAATCGGGCACATACAGCCAGCGTTTTTTATCATAATTATCATTGGTGCTGACCATCGCGTCCGCAAAGGTCAGGACTTCAATATCAATGGTATCGGATGACGGAATGTGCATAACAGCCTCCAATCTATCGTTAAAATGCCACAGCCCTTGCGGGCTTCGCAATGACCATATCATCAAACATAAAACGGGAGCAGACCGAAGCCTGCTCCCGTATTTTAAGTAGGATCATTTACAGCTTTCGCTGAGAGGATGGATTATTTCCATTCAACGCTAAACACTTTACCGCTGCCCCATGCTTTGAAGCAAAGAGTTTTTCCTGACTGCATCTTCATATCCTCGGATTGGTTCCAACAGGTATCCCAATCAGCGGATTCAGAGCCGGTTTTCATTCTTACGACAAGAATGTTGCCGTAATCAGCCGCACCGGAGAAAACAACGTTGGAGCCGGAAGCAGTACCCTTGATCCAGGTGCCTTCGGAATTATCGTTCCAAACCCAAGCGAACCATGCGGGATCAGAAGCACTCGCTTCGCCGGGCTCGAAGGTAACATCCTTGTCGCTCGGAGTCGGATCGGGATTAGGATTAGGATTGGGGTTGGGTTCTATGTTGCTGATGTCATAGAAATCAACCATATAATTACCCGAAGTATTCTTATCTGTCATGTAAACGCCTGTAGCGCCGGTGAACGGAATGTCAACGGTCTGCTGTGTACCGTCGTTGATGATGTAGTTGGTCATGCCGGCGGGCATCTCGAATGAATACCTCTGTTCGCCCATTTCGTTGGTATCGTAGTAAGTCATCGGAACGCCGGGCCACTCTACAGGCTCGCTGGAATCAGACCAATAATAAATGTTAACGGTGCTGAAGCCCTTATTATTGGAGAAGATGATGGTTCTGTCGGAAGGCTCGGGATCGGGAGTAACAGGCTGAGTCGGATCAACAGGAGTCGAACCGTTATCGATGTACATGTAGCCGCCGAACGCGCTCCACTCAGCATTGCCTGCCGCGTTGAAGTATACGGTGACATTACCTGCGTGAGCCGCGTCAACAACGTACTCGTTATCGGTACCGTCCGGATACCAAGTCGCAACTCCGTTTTCTACCTTAACGACCTTAACGCCGTCACCCTCGCTGAGAGTGGTAGAGAGCATATACTCACCGGGAGCGGCAGAGTTCTCGCTCATCTTATACTGAGCGGAGGTTTCCCAGCTGCTGAAGGTGCCTACGAGATAGACGCCGTCATCACCGACAGGAGTCGGATCAACAGGAGCGGTTGTGGGATCGGGATCGGGAGTAGGAGTCGAGCCGTTATCGATGTACATGTAGCCGCCGAACGCACTCCACTCAGCATTACCTGCCGCGTTGAAGTATACGGTTACGCTGCCTGCGTGAGCCGCGTCAACGACGTACTCATTATCGGTGCCGTCCGGATACCATGTCTGGACGCCGTTTTCTACCTTAACGACCTTAACGCCGTCACCCTCGCTGAGAGTGGTAGAGAGCATGTACTCGCCGGGTGCGCCGGGATTCTCGCTCATCTTATACTGAGCATCGGTTTCCCAGCCGCTGAAGGTGCCTACGAGATAGACGCCGTCATCTCCGACAGGAGTCGGATCAATGGGACCGGAAGTCGGATCGGGAGTCGGAATGATCTGACCGCCGCCGATATCATAGAAGGCTACCTCATAGTTGCCGGTGCCGTCCTTTTCGGTCATGTATACGCCGGTAGCGCCGGTGAACGGAATGTCAACAGTCTGCTGTTCACCGTCGTTGATGATGTAGTTGGTCATGCCCGCGGGCATCTCGAAGGTGAATCTCTCTTCACCGTACTCGTTCATACCGATAGAGGTCATCGGAACGCCGGGCCAATCTACGGGCTCGCTTTCATCAGACCAGTAATAGATGTTGACGGTGCTGAAGCCCTTGTTGTTAGAGAAGATGATGGTTCTGTCGGTAACGTCGGGGTTAACCGTACCGCCGCCCTGAGTGGGCTGCTGAGGATCGGGAGTATAACCGCCGTTATCGATGTACATGTAGCCGCCGAACGCGCTCCACTCAGCATTGCCGCTTGCATTGAAGTAAACGGTGACATTGCCTGCGTGAGCCGCGTCAACAGTGTACTCGTTATCCATGCCGTCGGGATACCATGTGCTATTACCGTTCTCTACCTTAACGACCTTGACGCCGTCGCCCTCGGAAAGGGTGGTAGAGATCATGTACTCGCCGGGGTTCGCGGAGTTCTCGCTCATCTTATACTGAGCAGAGGTCTCCCAGTTGCTGAAGGTACCAACGAGATAGATACCGTCATCACCTACGGGTGTAGGAGGATCGATCGGACCGGAACCGCCGCCGATATCATAGAAGTCAACTTCATATGCGCCTTCACCGTTGAGATCGGTCATGTAAACGCCGGTCGCGCCGGTAAACGGAATGTCAACGGTCTTGGTAGTACCGTCGGTGATGATATAGTTGGTCATGCCCTCGGGCAGCTCGAAGGTGAATCTCTCTTCACCGTATTCGTTCATACCGATAGAGGTCATCGGAACGCCGGGCCACTCTACAGGCTCGCTGGAATCAGACCAATAATAGATGTTAACAGAACCCATGCGCTTGTTGTTAGAGAAGATGATGGTTCTGTTGGAGGGATCGGGAGTAGGAGTGGGCGTGGGAGTGGGTTCGTCGGAACCGGAACCGTCAGCTCTCCAACCTGTTACGAGGTAGTGACCCTGATCGTTCTTGGAACCGTTCATCCAGTAACCGTCATAGGTAAAGTCAGTGATGTCCTCGGTCTGAGCACCGTTACCGTTGCTCAGGATCACGCCGACAGCGCCCTCGGGAACATTGCACTTGAACTGAGTCTCGCCGTACTCGTTCTGAGTGGTCTCTGCCATAGCGGAGCCCGGCCATTCGCCGTAGATCTTATTATCATCTGCATCCCAAGCATAGACATATGCCTGACCCCAACCGAAGTTGTCGGTCAGCAGGAAGGTAGATTTGACAGGATAATCGGGTGTGGGCTCTACAGAACCGCCGGAACCGTCGGAGTTCCAACCGATGACCTTGTAATGACCCTGGTCATTCTTGGAGCCGTCCATCCAGTAACCGTCATAGGAGAAGTCCTTGATGTCCTCGGTCTGCTCGCCGTTACCGTTGCTCAGGATAACGCCGGTAGCACCCTTGGGGATATAGCATCTGAACTGAGTCTCGCCGTACTCATTCTGAGTAGTCTCAGCCTGAGCGGAACCCGGCCATGCGCCGTAGAGCTCATTGCCGTCATCGTCCCAAGCATAGACATAGGCGCTGCCCCAGCCGAAGTTGTCGGTCAGCAGGAAGGAGCCCTGAACATCGGGATCGGGATCAGGTCCGGGACCGGGACCGGGATTCGGGTCGATATCGTAGAATTCAACATTGTAATGACCCTCAGCATCCTGATCGGTCATGTAAACGCCGGTAGAGCCGTTGAACGGAATGTCAACAGTCTGCTGAGTACCGTCGTTGATGATGTAATTGGTCATGCCTGCGGGCAGATCGAAGGTGAATCTCTCTTCACCGTACTCGTTCATGCCGATAGAGGTCATCGGAACGCCGGGCCACTCTATGGGCTCATTACCGTCAGACCAATAGTAAATGTTAACAGAGCTGAAGCCCTTGTTGTTGGAGAAGATGATCGTGCCGCCCTGATCGGGATCGGGCTCAGTCGGATCATCGGGACCGGTGGTCGGGATAATAATAGGAGGAATCGTGGGTTGTACGGGCTGTACAGTTATTTCCTTACCAATGTCATATTTGACGGGTTTATTCGCGAGATAACGCTGGATCAGCGTAGCGTCGATAACGGTAACGAAGCCGTCGCCGTCAACATCACCCGCGCGGCTCTGCTTATCGGTCAGAGTCTGTGTGTTGATGCTGGAACGCATGATCATGGAAACGTCGATGGAATCAACAGTCTTGTTGCCGTCAACGTCGCCGAGGATGTAGGTCTCGGGCGGATCGGTAGGCTTGGGAGGATCAGTGGGCTTGGGAGCCTCATTGTTCTCATAGATTACCGCAACACCGGTAGAGCCGACCGCACCCTTGATCTGGGAGCTGGTAACTGTGAAGGTAGCGCCGGTGATAGCGTCCTTATAGCTGCCCGGAGTCAGTCTGTGGTTGGTCAGAGTAACGTTCTTCGCGGTGGTGCCGCCGAGGTTGACGATCATCGCGCCGGAGTTACCTCTCTCAATGTAAGCGGTATTGCTGTAGTTGCTGGTGCAATACTCGGACTGACCGATGAAGTAGTTATGGAACTGGTTGATCGCCTTGGTGGTAGCGTTGGACCAAGAGGTCTTGCGCGCTTCACCGATAGAGATGTTGTACAGATCGTTGGTATTGGTGTTATCGGAAGGACGAGCAAGGTATACGGAAGAGATACCCGCACGGCCCGCGACCAGAGCCCAGATCTTACCGCGCTGAGTGGTGTTCAGGTCGGTAGTGGACTTGTCAACATAAGTATCATGGGATTCATCCCACAGCATCGCGTTGGACGCGGTGAAGTTAGAGCTGGGATAACCGGGAGTAGCGTTGTTCCACTCGCCGATAGCGCCGCCGCTCTTAACAGCGTTGTTGATCTGCCAGTAGCCCTTGGAATCGGTAACATCCATCAGCTTGGTGTACATGCTGTAGGGACGGCCGATACCGCAGGAGTTCAGGATCTCACCGTAAGCGTAGATTTCCTTATCGGTATGAGCATTCTGAACCTTCTTTAAGGTGTTTGTCCAGAAATCGGATCTGTACTGAGAAATATCATCGGGAGTCTCGATATGCTTTGCCGCGTCAAAACGGAAGCCGTCAGCGCCTGCCTGTACGAGCTCTTCCATGTAATCATAGATCGCCTTCTGTACGCGGCTGTCCTCTGTCTTTAAGTCGGGCAGACCGGAGGTGCATCTACGGGTAAGGTCATAGGTAGAGGTCGCGGTATCGCTGCCGCTCTCGATGTACTTCATCTGTTCCCAAGGAGAATGGAACAGCTTGTTGTTGTATATCTCCGGCTCAAAGCTCTGAGCCTTGGGGGTGACATGGGACATCGGATCGGTCGAGGTGTTGTTATCGTCGCCTTCCTTAGTACCCATATGGTTGATAACCGCGTCAACAATGATCTTCAAGCCCATTTCGTGTGCTTTGTCGCACAGAGAAATGAACTCAGCCTTGGTGCCCAGCGCGTTATCGGTGCTGTTGTTCAGCTGGAAGCCTGCGGGCTGATAGAACATCCACCAACCGTTCTGGCCGTCGTTCTGCAGGAACTTAGCGCCTTTGGTACCCTTCTTGATCTCATTGGGGGGAGATACCTGAATGGTAGTAAAGCCCTGCTCCGCAATGGTCTCGAGGTTTGCTTCAATGTTCTTGAAGGACCAAGTCCACGCCTGCAGAATGGTACCGTCGTTGACGGTCTTGGAAAGACCGTAGTTGTTTTCGACGGTTGTCTTACTCTGCATATCCTCATATGCGGAGCCTGCAGCAGCTACATCGATGTTCGCTGCCGTATCCGCTGTGTCGACAGCAGCTGCCGAGGTAGCAACAATGCCGACGGAAACGCAGGACATAACGAGTAAGACTGCCAGCAGCAAGCTAACTAATCGTCTCATTTTCATATTATTCCTCCTAAAATTTGCGGATAACCGGACATAGTTATCCTATACTGAGTATTCCTCATAGTTAGTATAACAAATCTGTCATCAATCTTCAATTATCTTTTTCTACAAATATTAGAGTAATATTTGAACAAAATTGCCAATATTGAAAACTTAACATTGCAAACATTTATGATTCGTGTTATACTAATTTCAATTAAAAAGTGGACTAAGATTAACGAGGATGATTTTCGTAAGACAAGGCGAAGGACGCCGGTAGGCTGGCGCCTACCAAGGACGACAACGAAGTATTACGGAAATCAGACCGTTAAGATTGTCTGCTTTTTATTTGAATTTAGTATTAGAATACACATGGTGATAAAATATGAAAAAATGCGAATATTGCGCGAAAGAGATCTCATATCATGAGATGTTTTGTTCGGATGAATGTCAGAACGCTTCGAATAAATTCTATGAAATGCGCGAAAAATATCAAAAACCTTTTTCCGTTATCAACGGTATTTTTGTACTTGCCATCGGCATTTGTATCTTCTTATACGCCTTTACCAGAGGGATCGGCGCGATCGGCGCTTCAGTCTCGATGCTCATACTGGGCGTGATGTATCTCTTTCTCCCCTTCCCTCCCGAGATCATGATCCATAAATTCAAATTAAAAAAAGCGATCTTTCTCTCGCGTATCATCGCGGGCGCGCTGATCCTGATCGCCGCCGTCGTGTTAATTCTTTACTTTACCAAGGTCATATGAATATCCGCGTGATTTCGGCAAACAATAGCATTACAGTTTTACTGTAAGGAGGTTTACCGATGCTGGATAAAATTGCGTTATCGCTGCTGATCGTCGGCGGTATCAACTGGGGCGCCGTGGGCTTGTTCCAATTCGATTTAGTCGCGTTTCTCTTCGGCGGACAGTCGGGCATCATCGCCCGTATCGTCTATGTCGTCGTTGCTTTGGCGGCTTTATGGTGTATCTCGCTGTTGTTCAGAGATACCACCGAGGCAGGCGACCGCGACTTCAAGCCGAGCACCACATAATCATCTCATATAAGCAAAAGAAGCTGCCTCCAAAAGGGAAGCAGCTTTTTACATATCATGATCAGTTTCTATTAGAATAACCCAATGCGTTAGACAGCATCTTCGCCTGATCGACGGTCACCTTGACGGCGTTGACAAAATCATCGGCGCTGACGCGGCGAAAGAAACCGATCGTGGTCAACGCGTATTTTAACTCGCCGTTCGCGTCGAATACAGGCGCTGAGACCGACCGCAAGCCCACCTTATATTCGCCGTCCTCTACGGCATAACCCTTTTGACAAATATCAGACAACTGCGTTTTCAATGCTTCTATATCGGTGATCGTATGCCGTGTGTATTGGCGCATCGGCTGACGACGAAACAACGACAATACCCTGCTTTGCGGCAGATACGCCAGCATCAGCTTGCCCTGCGAAGTACAGTGGAGCGGCAGTCTGACGCCGATCTCGGGCAGGATCTGCACACCGGAGGAACTGACGGCGTAATCAAAGGATACCGCACTTTCGCCGTCGAGCAGACTGATGACGGAGTTCGCGCCGGTCAGGGAGCTCAGGCTCTCCAAGTACGGTCGCGACAGTTCGCTGATGTCAAAGCCCCTCGACACCGCCGAGCCGTACTCGAACAGCCGCAACCCCAAAGCGTAATCGCCGTTTTGGAGTTGACGCAGTAATCCCCTGTCACGCAGAGTGGAAGCGAGCGCGTGAGTGGTACTTTTAGGATAACCGGAGCGTTCGGATAATTCGCTCAGGCTCAATCCGCGCCGTGCCGTACATAAAATATCCAACAGATCGATCGCCTTTGACAGGCTTTTTACTTTTCCTTTTTCATCCATCATTCTATCACCGTATTCCGTATTACTGAATGATAATTCTATTATACGGTACGGTCTTGATTGTGTCAACCATCAGTTAATGCTATTATATATGTAATAGAAAATGAAAGGTCGATCTATCATGAAAAAGTTCTTTGCGCTGGTATTATCCGCATTGATGCTTACCGCCATTCTTTGCGCGTGTAATCAACAACAAAGCACGAATGAAACGACAGTCGCTACCGCAGACGAAAGATCCGCCGACAAGATCGAGATCGTCGTATTTGCCGCGGCAAGCATGACCGAAACGCTCGAAAGTCTTAAAAAGACTTATCAGACTTCACATCCCGAAATTGAGATCACCTATAACTTCGATTCCTCCGGCACGCTGAAAACCCAGATCGAGGAAGGCGCTGTCTGCGATCTCTTCATCTCCGCGGCGCAAAAGCAAATGAACGGACTGGAGGAAGGCGGCTACATCGACAAGGATACCCGCCTTGATCTTCTCGAAAACAAGGTCGCGCTCTGTGTCGCCGAGAATTCCAAATCCGGCATCCAAAGCTACGCTGATATGAAATCTCACCTTGAAGCGGGCGATATCCTGATGACGATCGGCAACGAGGATGTGCCCGTCGGACAGTACACGCAGAAGATCTTCACCTATTACGGGTTGGACGAGAGCGCTTTGAAGGAAAAAGGTGTTCTCACCTACGGCTCCAACGTCAAGGAGGTCACCACTCAGATCAGCGAGGGCACCGTTGACTGCGGTATCATCTATCAGACCGACGCGTACTCTGCCAAGCTCAAGGTCGCCGATATCGCCACCGAGGAAATGTGCGGACAGGTCATCTACCCCGCCGCCGTACTGAGCAAGACCGCTCACGCACAGGAGGCAAAAGCCTTTCTTACCTACTTGCAGACGGAGGAAGCGTCCAAGGTATTTGAAGGCGTCGGCTTTACGCCGCTCTCCAAGTAAATCGGTTGAGATTGCCACGGGATTAAACACGCGTGTTCACCCTCGCAATGACATTGAATATCGATTGAGATTGCTGCAACGTCAAAAGCGTCATGTAATGATTACTGGCATATGACAACCCTCCGGTGCTTCGCACCACCTCCCTTAGGAAAGGGAGGCTTTCTGCCTTGCAATAACTAACATGGTTTAGGAGTCAACATGGACTTATATCCCCTATACAATTCCCTCAGAATCGCGGCGATCGCGGCGATCATCGTCTTTTTGCTCGGGATCGCGGCGGCGTATTATATCGCCAAGCTGCCGCGCGTATTAAAAGGAATACTGGACGTCATCTTCACACTGCCGCTGGTTTTGCCGCCGACGGTGGTGGGTTATCTGTTACTGCTCGTGTTGGGTCCCAAGCGACCTGTCGGAGAATTCTTTTTGGAAAACTGGGATATCCGACTGACCATGCAGTGGTGGTCGGCGATCTTCGCCGTATCCGTCATCGTATTCCCGCTGATGTACCGCACGGCACGCGGCGCGTTTGAGCGATTCGATGAAAACTTAGCCGACGCGGGCAGGACGCTCGGACGGCGCGACCTCCATGATCGCGGGCTACACGCCCGGCAAGACCGCCACCGTGTCCACCGCCGTCTATCAGCTCTGGCGCACCGGCAACGATGAACTGGCGATCAAATGGGTGCTGATCAACATCGCCATCTCTGCCGTCGTCCTGTTGGTCATCAATCTGCTCGAAAAGCCGCAAAGGAGGCGCTCGTAATGCTGTATGTGGATATCGAAAAGCGCCTTGACCGCTTTACGCTGAAAGCGAGATTCCGATGCGATCACAATACTCTCGCCCTATTCGGCGCGTCCGGCGCGGGTAAAAGCATAACACTCAAATGTATCTCCGGTATTGAAAAGCCCGATAAAGGTGTGATACGATTAAACAATAGGATCTTATTCGACAGTGAAAAGCGCATCGATCTGCCGCCGCAGAAGCGCAGGGTCGGCTATCTGTTTCAGGAATACGCCTTGTTCCCGAACATGACCGTCAGCGGCAATATCGCGGCGGGTATGCGAAAGCTGCCGAAAGCAAAGCGTGAACAAAGGCTGCATGAGCTGATCGAACGATTCCGGCTCAGCGGACTGGAGAACCGCCGCCCCGACAGCCTTTCGGGCGGTGAAAAACAGCGTGTCGCCTTAGCGCGGATCTTCGCCTCGTCACCCGAGGTACTGCTGCTGGACGAACCGTTCTCCTCACTCGACACCCTGCTCAAATATCAGCTGATCCCCTATATTCGTGATATCATCGGGGATTTCGGCGGAGAAACGATCATGGTATCGCACGATATCGATGAGGTGCGGCAGCTATGCGCCGAAGTCTCTCCCATCACGGACGGCGTCACACAGGTAACAATCGATTCCGGGATCTACTATCAAAAGATAAAGAAACAATATGAGGATCTGAAATGATCATACAAGACAGCTTTGGAAGAACAATCCAATATCTGCGGCTATCCGTCACCGATCTGTGCAACTACCGCTGTATCTACTGTATGCCGGAAGAGGGCGTATGCAAGAAAAGTCACGCGGATATGCTCAGCATCGAAGAGATGACCGAGATCGTCCGCTCATCACACCGGCTGGGTATCAGCAAGGTTCGCTTAACGGGCGGTGAACCGCTCGTCAGGAAAGGGATCATTTCTCTGTGCCGCAACATCAAAGCGATCGACAGCGGAATCGAGCTGGGTATCACAACCAACGGTTCTTTCTTATCGACGATGGCGAGTGAGTTGAAGGACGCGGGCGTTGACCGCTTGAATATCAGCCTCGACAGCATGCATCCCGAAACATTCAGCCGTATCACCCGCGGCGGCGATCCGAAAGATGTGCTCTGCGGTATCAAAGCGGCGCAAAAAGCGGGCTTTGACAATATCAAGATCAACACCGTACTGCTCAAAGGCATCAACGACAAGGAGTTGTATGATTTTATCAACCTCACCAAGGATCACGCCATCCATGTGCGCTTCATTGAGCTGATGCCGTTGGGCGTCGCAAAGAACTGGGACAGCAGTCGGTTTATGACGACCGCGGCGATAGAGGGTTATTTGCACAACGCCGAGCTGCTCAAGATCAACGGCGTCGCGCGGGTCTATCACCTGCCCGATCACAAGGGCACCATCGGGCTGATCTGTCCGATGTCGAACAGCTTTTGCCCCTCATGCAACAAGATCCGCGTCACGGCGGACGGCAGGCTGAAACCATGCCTGCACTCGGATCAGGAAATCGACCTGAGAGGCTTACAGGGTGAAGCGCTGACAGAGGCGATCAAAAACGGTATCCTGCAAAAGCCCGAAAGTCACCGATTCGGCTTGACAGGAGATTCCACCGCACGCTATATGAACGAGATCGGAGGATAAGATGGAATTCTCTCACATCAATGAACAGGGTCGCGCCAAAATGGTGGACGTGACCGAAAAAGACAGCACCTTTCGCGAGGCGATCGCCGAGGGTACCGTCGCCGTCAACCCTGATACGATGGCACTGATCAAAAGCGGCGGTATCAAAAAGGGCGACGTTCTCGCGGTCGCGCAGGTCGCGGGCGTCATGGCGGCAAAGAAAACCTCCGATAACATCCCGATGTGCCATCCGCTGATGCTCACCGGCGTGAATATCACCTTTGAATTGACCGAAACGGAGATCCATATCCATGCCGCCGTCAAATGCAAGGGCAATACAGGCGTTGAGATGGAGGCGTTGTCCGCTGTCAGCACCGCCGCGCTGACTATTTACGATATGTGCAAGGCGGTACAGCGGGATATCGAGATACAAAACATTCGTCTAAGCTACAAAAGCGGCGGAAAAAGCGGGGTGTATGAACGATGAAAGGGATCGTCACGGCGACCTGTATCAGTGAAAAGAAGGGAATTCGCAAGCATCCTGTCCCCTCGATCACTCTACTGGAAAACTGCGGGATCATCGGTGACGCTCACGCGGTAAACGCCGATACGCCCTTATCATACCGACACCGACAGGTCAGTTTGCTCGCCGAAGAAAGCGTCGATAAAATGCGCGCGCTCGGCATCGAGCTGAATCCCGGCGATTTTGCAGAAAACATCCTCACCAAGGGGATCGAGCTGAAAGGCCTGCCGATCGGTACGATATTGACGATCGGTGAAGCGGAATTAGAAGTCACCCAGATCGGCAAAGAATGTCACAATGACTGCGAGATCAAGAAGCTCACCGGCAAATGCGTCATGCCCACCGAGGGCATCTTTGCTATCGTCCGCAAGGGCGGTACTATCAAATCGGGTGATCATATTATTATCTGATACTCGCATTCGCTCAAACAAGTATACAATCCCTCAGTCAACTTTCGTTGTCAGCTCCCTTAGCAGTGGCGCTATACCAATCGCAGAAAATCTGCTCTTGGAGCGCTGTTGCATGGGAGTTATGTACCAAATCAAAGATTTGGATAACTCCTCATACCAAAGGGAGCCTTTTAGGAGATAATACCATGAAACTCATCAAAACAACCGAAGCTGTCGGGCAGGTTCTGTGCCACGATATGACGCAGATCATCCCCGGCAAATACAAGGGCGCGCGCTTTCGCAAGGGGCATGTCGTCACCGAAGAGGATATCCCCGTCCTGCTGAGCATGGGCAAAGAAAACCTCTATATCTTTGAGATGGACGAATACAAGCTGCATGAGAATGACGCGGCGGAGATCCTGTGTCAGCTCTGCAAGGGCGACAATATCAGCCGCGGTGAGGTCAAAGAGGGCAAGATCGAGCTATCCTCCGAGATCGACGGACTCTTTACCCTTGACAGAGAGTGCTTGAACGCTGTTAATTCTATAAAAGAATTAATGATCGCCACCAGAAAGGGATTTACCGCTGTCCGCAAGGGCGATAAGCTCGCGGGTACACGCGTCATCCCGCTTGTCATCGAGAAAGAGAAGCTCGACCGCGCCAAGTTGATCGTCGGAAATAGCCCCATCATGAGCGTCCTGCCCTATACGCGCAAGACCGCCGCCGTCATCACGACAGGCAGCGAGGTGTTCCACGGCAGGATCGAGGACAAGTTCACGCCCGTATTGATCAAAAAGCTACGCGCGTTTGACGTCATCGTCACCGAGCATCTGACCGTAGACGACGGCACGGATGCGATCGTGAAGGCGATCAACGCCGTCAAAGGCAAGGCGGATATGATCCTTTGCACAGGCGGCATGAGTGTCGACCCTGATGACCGCACGCCCGGCGCGATCAAGGCAAGCGGCGCGGATATCGTCACCTACGGCGCACCGGTACTCCCCGGCGCAATGTTCCTCTTGGGCTATTTTGAGGACGGCACACCGATCATGGGCTTGCCCGGCTGTGTGATGTACGCCAAAACGACCGTATTTGATCTGGTTCTGCCCCGTATCATTGCAGATGTGAAGCAGAGCAAGGCTGATTTCGTCAGCTACGGCGAAGGCGGATTATGCCTTGGATGTGACATTTGTACCTATCCTCACTGTCCGTTCGGGAAATAGACGCCCTCAAGGGGAAGGCAACAAGGAGAATGAATCATGTATACAGCAACCGTTATCACGATCAGCGACAGAGCCGCAAACGGAATCTACGAGGACAAAAGCGGTCCCATGATCGCGGAACTGCTCAAAGAGCAGGGTTATCAGGTGCTTGATCGCATTATCATTCCCGACGAGAAAAATAAGATCAAAAGCGCCCTGATCGACCGCTGTGACAAGGGCGTTCATCTGATCATCACCACCGGCGGCACAGGCTTTGCGCCGCGCGATATCACCCCCGAGGCGACCAAAGAGGTCATTGAGCGTGAAGCGCCGGGTATCGCCGAATATATGCGGCAAAAAAGCATGGAAATCACACCGAGAGGGATGCTGTCGAGAGGCGTTGCGGGGATTCGAGAAACGAGCCTGATCATCAACCTGCCCGGCTCACCCAAAGGCGCGACGGAAAATCTGGGCTTCATCCTCCCCCACCTCGGACACGGTTTGGATATGCTCGTCGTCACTCGCCGAGCTTGTGCAGGCTCACCTAACGGCAAGCCTTCGCACCGCGTGGCGGTTCCTCCTCTCCCCACAACTCGGGGAGTTGTGGGGGACCCCATATAGCGATCCCTCGCAATGACTAATAAGGTTGAGATTGCCACAGGTCTATTAACCCTCGCAATAACAAATAATGTAATGATATGAACTGAGTACAGGACGACAATGATCGTCCTGTTTTTGCTTGGGATTATTATAGTCTGACAACCTTCACTCGGTTGAGATTGCCACGGACTAAAGTCCTCGCAATGACAATTTATATATGTTGATAACTATGTGGAAAACATGTTGATTTGTTAAGGAATCAAACGGTTTTGTATTCTTTTTAGCTTTCTCATTTCATTTCATTATCATTGTCTTTTCTTTATTCTTTATCTTTTCTTTCTCTTAGCTTATTTTGCTTTACAAAAAAACCAATTGCTTTTTTTGTTAACATTTGTTGACACTTGTTCGCGCAGAAAAAAACCGTCCTCAACTAAAACAGTCAAGGACGGATTCATTCTTTATTACGAAGGTCGGCGACCCTCAGTCCGCAAGACGCAAGCGTCTACAGACAGCTCCCTCAGAAAAGGGAGGCTATTACAGCTTTTCTACGATCGACTTGGTGTCGCGCGCGATCGCCAGTTCCTCGTTGGTTGCGATAACAGCAACAGGAATAGAGGAATCTTCGGCAGAGATGAATGCGGTATCGCGGGTCTTTGCGTTGACTTCCTTGTTCAGCTTCACACCGGCAAACGCAAGGTAATCGACGACGCCTTCACGCAGAGCAGGCTGATTCTCGCCTAAGCCCGCGGTGAACACGATACCGTCACAGCCGCCCATAGCGACCCAATACTGACCGATGTACTTCGCGATCTGATAATACAGCATCTGATGTACCAGCGCGGCACGGTGATTGCCCTCTTCCTCAGCCTTGGTCACATCGCGGTCGTCGCTGGAAATGCCGGAGATACCCAAAAGACCGGATTTCTTATTGAGCAGGGTGTTCATCTCCTGCGGAGTGAAGCCCTCTTTCTCAGCGATAAAGGTGACGACGGAGGGATCGAGACAGCCGGAGCGGGTACCCATCAAGATACCGTCGAGCGGCGTCAGACCCATAGAAGTGTCGATAACCTTACCGTTCTGAACAGCGGTGATAGAAGAACCGTTGCCGATATGGCAGGTGATGAGCTTGAGATCCTTTATGTCCTTGCCCATCAGATCCGCCATCGCGCCGGATACAAAGCGGTGAGAGGTGCCGTGAGCGCCGTAACGGCGGACAGCGTACTTCTCATAATACTCATAAGGAACAGCGTACATATATGCCTTTTCGGGCATGGTGGAATGGAACGCGGTATCGAATACGACGACCATCGGGATCTTGTCGCCGAATACCTGCTGACAGCCGCGGATCGCCTGTACATGACCGGCGTTATGGAGCGGCGCGAGCGGGATCAGACTCTCGATGCCCTTGATGACCTCTTCGGTGACCAGCTCGGGATCGCTGAACAGAGCGCCGCCCTGGACGATACGGTGACCGATCGCCGCGACCTCGTCAAGGTTCTTGATAACGCCGTATTCTTCGGAAAGCAGCGCGTCGCTGACCGCGATAAACGCCTTAGCGTGATCGGGCATGGGGATCTCTTTGGTGAAGGAACGGCCGTCGGCGGTCTTATGACCGATGAAGGAGCCCTCCTGACCGATACGTTCGCAGTTACCTTTCGCGATCATCTGCTCGGTATCCATATCGATCAGCTGATACTTCAAGCTGGAGCTGCCGGCGTTGATGACTAATATTTTCATAGAATTCTTCCTCCTGTATTGAAA
>ONUI01000071.1 GCA_900320995.1 uncultured Eubacteriales bacterium | reverse complement strand
CTGCCGCTAAACTCTCTGTTTTGCGACAGCCCCTTTTGTATAGACAAGATTATCGGTTGTTCAGGATCAGTCGGCGACAGTCAGGATCGAGTCGAAGCCTGTTTGTTTCAGGATCTCCCGGACGACCTGATTGATACCGGTCAGCTTCACGCCGTTTTTACAATCCTTTTGCATAATGAGCAGGACGCGCAGGCCCGCCGATGAGATATAGCTCAGCTCGCCGCAGTCGATCTCAACACCACTCAGCTCATGATCCGCCCTGACGCGTTCAAACAGCGCCAGCAGATTCGGCGCGGTCAGCGTATCGACTCTGCCCTTCAGGGACAGGCTCAGGGTGTCGCCCTCCACGGACGCCTGCATATCAAAGCTCTCGGATCTCAGGTCGGCTGTATCGACCCGCGCGCCCGTATCCGCCGCCGTGATCTTCCAGTAGGCGCATTTTTGCATATTCTGCTTGATCGCCTGTGCCTGATCGGGCGTGACGTTGCTCAGGCTGCCGATCTCGGGCATATACTCCGCGAGGATCATGCGCTCCGCCTTTAAGCCGTGGCGCGCCAAGAACATCATCGCGTTCTTCATGTTCTCTCTGACATCACCCTGAGGGCTGACGTTCAGAGAGTTGCTGCCTACGCTGACGTCCGACTTGTCCTCCGCGGTGGTCTTGCTCTTCATCATGATCTCCATGAAGCGGTCGCCGGCGATCGGCTGCATCGTCAGGATATACTGCATACCGGTCTCGGTATCGGCAGTCAGCCAGCAGCCGCCGTGTTCCTTGAGGATCATGCGGATGTTATCGCACAGCGCGCCGACCTCGGAATCGGTGAAGTACATCAGCAGTCCTTCGGTCGTGATACACAGCGGGCCTTCGGCGTCCTTCAGCGCTGCCTTCAGGGATTCGCCGTTGGTCGCGTCCACACCGCAGAAATGCACGAAGGAACGCTTATCCTCGTCGATCAGGGAAAGGATCGCAGGCTGTGCCTCGTTGATCGCCGCGGGGAGATCGAGGCCGTAATACGCGATCCCCTTCTGTGAAAATGCCTTGGCGCGCGGCGTGTATCCGCACGGCAGATCCACGACCGTTTTGCATCCTGTCTTTTCCGCGATCGCGGCACAGGTGCGCCAGCGCGTCTCCACTAAGATCATGTTGGTTGTCATCTGTTCGGGCGAGACCGTTGAAGAGGCGCTGTTCTGCGTTTCTTCAAAGGTCAGGTTCAGCTTTTCGGCGACCCGAGCGGCGTCCTCCACGCCCGCAGCAGCCAGCTGAAAGACCGTCATCTTTGCCGTGTTGAATACCGGGTTGACGCGTTCGAGTAAGTTTTGATCCATCATTATCATCCTTTTTGAGTTAGTAGGCAATCATAAGGACTCATGCTGAATTACCGCTTGCATCATAACACAATGTATGCGGGCTGTCAATGCAAAGAGAATAATATGCTGCAGAAAGCAAAGTCAGCCTCAACTTGACCCTTGCAAAAGCAAGCGGTAAAGTATATAATAATAAAAAATCGGAGAATGACCTGCAGGCGGAAACTCAGTATAAGAACCATCACCGGAAGTAAAACGCGGATCATAGATCAACCGCTCGGGATTTGAGGGAGAAAAATGAAGTTCCAACAAGGTCACGGCTGGAAAGCCTGCTATGATGAGACGACCGGAAAGTACACCGCCGAATACGGCGGATGCGGCGACTATCATCTGTATGAGATCACAAAGGAAATATTCGATTCACTGAAAGACGCTATGAGCGAACGCGATGCCTGTGAGCTGATCGGCGAAGGGCGGCATCTGTATATGGATGTGAACGACCGCTGCGGTCCGCACTACACGGCGGTCTTTGACCATGATTATGATAAGATCGCTCCGTGGGCGAATGTCGTATCAAGCGGGACGGTCATGCCGGACGCGCTGACCGACGCGGCTGTCAGGCTGTTTGCCTCGGAAGAGAAAAACCGCGAACACCGTGTTGAAAAAGCGGAACATGAGAATAAAAACAACGAGGGAGAGAACAGAAGATGAAAGAGTTCTATGAGCCGATGCTGTATATGTCCACCCCCGAGCATCCCAATACGATGTGCGTGGTCGCACAGCTGAAGGAGCCGATCGACGGCGATATCCTGCAGGACGCGGTACGGGAGCTTTCTGTCCGCTATCCGTATTTTTATGTGAGGGCAGCCGCCCGTGACAATGATCTCTATCCCGCGCCTAACCCGCTGCCCATGACGGTGCGCGGCACATGGGAGCCGATCGCCCTCAACTCAGCCGCCTCCAATTACCATCTCGCGGCGTGGAAGTATGAGGGGACGCGCATGGCGTTTGAGATCACGCACTCGCTGACCGACGGCGCGGGGGTACTGCCCTATATCAAGAGCGTGCTGTATCTCTATCTGACCCGCAAGACCGGTCAGGCGATCGACCCCGCGGGGATCCACCTGCCGGGGGACGCGATCCCCGCGTCCGAAACAGACAATCCCTTTGCCGCTCTGGATATCGACGCGGCAGAAGAGCCGATGTACCTCAAACAGCCGACGGCTGACTTTTATCGGGTGAAGGTCGAGGGAGACGCGGTGCCGCAGGTGCATCATATCAAGCTCGAAGAGGCTCAGCTGATCCGCTATTGCAGGGACTTTGACGGCAGCCCGAACGCTATGATCGCGGTGATGCTGGCGAGGACCGTCAGAAAGTATGACCCCGACAGTGAGAAGACTGTCAGCGTATCCGTTGCGATCGACCACAAGGCGATGCTGGGCGCGAAAGAGAATTACCGTATGTTCGCGAATGTGATCGAGCTGGATTTTCCGAAGAGCAGACCCCTCGACGATCTCATGAAGTCCTGCACCGCGGCGCGCGGACAGATGATGCTGCAGGCGCAGCCGGAGAACTCCCTCTGGGCGATGAAGCAGAGAAAGCTGACCTACGCAAAGCTGGGTGGGCTGCCACTGGAGGTCAAGACGGGCGTCATCGCCAAGTCCGCCGGCAACGCGCGGTGGAGCTTTTCCGTCTCCTATGTGAACAGTCGGTCTTTCGGATCGCTGGACCCGTATATCGAGGCGCTGTACGTGATCGCGGAGCCGGGCGTGTTCGATATCGGCTGTGAGATCACCTGCATCAACCACAACTTCTTCCTCACGCTCATCCAGTCATTTACGGCGGACAGGTTCATCGACGTCTTCCTCAACGAGCTTTCCTCAGTCGGGATAGAATACGAGGTGATTCGCAAAGAGCCTCTGCGCCTGTGCGGGATAGAGCCGTATGAGAGCTGCTGACGCTGATCGCCGGCAGTGAAAGGATCATCGACCGAAAAGAGTTACAGCCTCGCTCAGCAGCGCACCGCGTGCGCATGAGCGATGGGTAGACGAAAGGGGCTGTGAAGAAATGAAACGAGCGTTTCGATCTTCACAGCCCCTTATTCTGTCGTCAAGCAGGAAAGGTATGACGGATAGATGACGGAAACGGGACTGTCGCATTAAGACATTCCTAAAAACTAGACCGGGCAGTCCGAAAGGGTTGCCCGGTCAGTGCTTTCATAGTATAATTTAATTGCCAAAAAAACCACACAGAAAGCAAGGTAATTATACAATGATGAGAAACAGAAATCAACTGGTTTTCACCAATAAATTATGAAGTTTTAATCGATGAGAACGATCCGGTATGGAAATTGGTAGAAATATGTGACACATTGGACTACACGCGTCTGTATGATGAATACCTCAGGCATTGGCGTGCGATCGACCCCGTCGTCATGTTTGAAATACTGGTGTTTGCATACATGAACCGTATCTACTCCAGCCGGGGTATTGAAAAGGCTTGCAAGACCGATGTAAGATTTATGTGGCTGTTGCAGGGGGAATCCGCTCCCGATCACGCCACCTTTGCTCGTTTCCAAAATGAGCGGCTGACAGACGTCATAGAAGATTTGTTTGTTCAACTGGTCATGAAACTCCACGAACTTGGGGAGATCAAATTCAGAAACGTCTTTATTGACGGTACAAAGATAGAAGCAAACGCAAACAGATATCCTTTTGCGGCTATGAACGCTTTGCTCAGATGGCTCTGCTTCTGCTTCATGATATGGTATAGCATGGAGCGCGGGTTGTTTTCACCTATCATTTTGCACCTCTCAAAGGCTTTTTTATCACTATAAATCATCCTTCTGTATCTGTCAATTGCGGTATGACAGCGGACAATCGCTCTTTTCTGTTATAACAGACACAGATGTCAATTCTCAAACAGCCATGGCGGGTTCGTTTTTGAATCCCGCTTTCTATCGTTGTTTAAGATTACGCAAAAAGTCACCGGTGATCCTGAGATACGCCTGTCATTCGTCTGCTGCCGGTATCGTCACCTTCACCGACGTACCGCCGCCCTTGCGCGGCGCGATCTCTAATTTGCCTTTGCACATCAGCTCAAGCCTTTGTCGGATATTATTCAGGGCGATATGCGGCTCGTTGTCGTCGGTGGGATTAAAGTCCGGGCCGTCGTTCTCGACTATGATTTCGCTGTCGTTGTTTGACTGACGGGTCTTGACATAGATATGAAGCGGATCACCGTCCGGATTCATGCCGTGCTTGACGGCGTTTTCCACAAGGGGCTGCAGCGTCAGCGGCGGCACGCGAAAGCGTGTGTGCGGCGTATCGTATTCTACGAAAAGCCTGTCCATGTGCTGTGCCTGCTCCACGGCAAGATACGCCTGCGTATGCTTGAGCTCGTCGGCAAAGGGAACGGGATCCCCGCTCGCGATCGCGGTGAAGTTCTTGCGCAGATACTCGGTGAAGTCCAGCGTAACCTGCTGCGCCTTATCCGCGTCCTGCTTACAAAGGTAGTAAATGGTCGTCATCGTGTTGTAGATGAAGTGAGGCCGCATCTGCAATACCATGATGCTGGCGTGCTGATCGGCGATCTCACGCTGCTGGCGCATGAAACGATCCATGTTGTCCGATAGGATCAGACCGAACATAACCAGTGCGAAGAGCGCCATACAGAATACAATGGTCAACTCTACCGGGATGAACATATGGATGATCAGCGCGGCCGTCATAGGCAGAAAATAGATCAGCAGAGCGTAGAAGTTCTTTTTCGACAGCTTTTTTCGCCTTCTGAATAAACCTGCTATATTCAGGAGCATGATCACGACCAGCGGAGACATCCACAGCGCGAACAGCGGGCCGCGGAAGAACTGATTGTCATACGTCACATAGTAAAAGACGTTCGTGAACTCGCTGATGACCTGCATGACGAAGTACACGCCCAACAGCTCCATCACGACGGTGAACAACAGGTTGTGCTTGAGGGTTTCTCCGCAGCTGTGCAGCAGAAAGATCGTAGGCATAAACATCGGCGCCGACAGGCAAAGGGATTCTATGAAATAGATGATCCTCTGCGGCTGAGCCATAGAGGGATCATACCAAAAGGCAAGGGATAAAAAGCAGATGAAAACGCAAAGGAGCAGCGAAGAGAACAGCGCGATGAAATACCGCTTGTTCCACCGGTCGAGCGCAGGCATAAAGGCGGAGAACGCAATCCCAAGCGCCATCGTTACCAGCATCGCGCCGCTTAGCGCGTAAGAGAGGTAATCGATCCAATTTGTCATGCGTCCTCACCTCCTGTTCTAAAGGGATACCTCAGGCTTTTGAGCTGTTCTCTGATGCCATTGGTCGTGATGGGCTTGAGCATAAAGCCGCTCGCGCCGGTACTCCACGCGTCAAAGGCATAACCGACATATGCTGTCAGATACACGACATTGGTATGAGGATTGATCTCAAGAAGCTCACGGCACACATCCATTCCGCTGACGGTTCCCATCTCTATATCGAGGAAAGCGAGCGCGACGCGGTTTTCTTTTGCATATGCGACAGCCTCAGAAGGTCTTGTAAAGCCGGTGACCGAGGCGTTCGGAATAACTTCCTCTATGATCGGCAGACCTCCGGTGAGGATAATACGGTTATCATCCACCATAATGACGTTGGGGCGCTCGTCGCTCTGTGCCGCCGCAGAAATCAATATGTTGATGTCAACGCCCAAGATCCCGGAGAGCCGGGATATCGTCACGGCGTCCGGCAGACGGCGACCAGACTCCCACCGGGATACCGTGCCGTTGGTAACGTACATCTTCTCTGCCAACGCCTGTTGTGAAAGCCCTTTATCCATTCGCAACTTTTTCAGGGTGTCCGCAAAATGCATATTCATAGTGTTACACTCCGTAAATTCAATCATTCTATTATCAGTTTAATGGATTTATGAAGCAAACACAAGATGTCAGAGAAATATTTTTCCAATTTAGGTTTCCATTCCGGAAACTCCGCTTGAAAAATGCACTATCATAAGTATAATTAAATATGGATAAATGTTTATGATTCCGAACATGGGTCGAAATGACCGCCACGGTCATTTCCGGCATCAATCTCTGCCCGCGGCACAGGGTGAGGTGTTGTTGCGCTGCTGAGCGCAAAAGCCTTAATGCCGGAGAACAGGCTTTCAAAGAATCGCGCCGCCTGATCACCGTCGGCTTTAGCCGCAGCTCGCTGTTTGTTCGGCTTTTGCAGGTCTGAATGTATTGGAACAAAAAATATAGGGGCAAGCATTATCTTATGATGATTCCCTTTTTACATAAATCAATTATTGCAATATGCACCGCGATATGCTAAAGGAGGAAAAACCACTATGTATCTGTATTTATCTTTGGCGCTGACAGTCTCGGCCGGAATCGGATTCAGCTATGGGCTGTTCCGATTTTTCCGGGATAAATCGGCGCTGTACGTCAAAATGATTGTTTTCGGCGTTGGATGCGCTATGCTCGGACGGCTTTTTACCACGCTTCTGTACTTGGTAAACGGCGAGCTTAACGAAGGCTTCAACGTCGGTATGCTTGGTATCATCGGTAGCTTCCTCTTCTTCTTCAGCGCAAACTTCGGGCAGATGGATTCCCTCGTGGACGACGGATCTCCGAAATTCCGTAAATCGAGGATAATCGCTCTTGCGGCTCCGATCACCGTTCTGGCGATCTGGTGTGTATGCGCCGCGATCGTCGGCATCAGCAAAACGACGATATGGGTCGGTATAGAGATGCTTTTCCTCGCGCTTGCGTCCTACTATCA
>ONUI01000069.1 GCA_900320995.1 uncultured Eubacteriales bacterium | reverse complement strand
AAATATCCAACCCATGCTGCCGTCGCTGACAGGAGCGTCACTGAAATCATCCGAATCCACCCATGAATAGGTATTGTTTTCAAGATCGCTCAGCTTACGGTCTGCGGCGCTAACATTTGGGTCGATTGTCACTTCTGTATACTTGAGGGATTTGGCAACATCCTGAGTATTCGCTTTGAGAGCGAGGGCGTCTCTGACAGCCTGAGTATTCGCTTTGAGAGCGAGGGCGTCTCTGACATCCTGAGTATTCGCTTTGAGAGCCAGTGCGTCTCCGGCAGCCTTTGCGTCAGCGGCGACACCCTCCTTCGTCAGAGTAGAATCCGTCATCGCGTGCCATTCCGTCCATGCGACTTCACCGCTTTGGATAGCGCAACGTCTGGTGTAGCAATATAAATATTTCGGGGATATCCACATCTGCATACCGTAACTTGACGTAGGGCTCTTTATGGTGAATATCCAACCCATGCTGCCGTCGCTGACAGGAGCGTCACTGAAATCATCCGAATCAACCCATGAATAGGTATTGTGCGTGAGGTTCGCAAGCAGCGAGTCATAAGCGGACGATTCGGTCACCTCGACATAGCGCAGATGATTCCATATATCCGCGGTATTCAAAAAACCGTTGTCGTTGATCAGCTCGGAGGTCTTAGTCGGGATATCCTCTGCTTTGGCGAGCGCTTTCCACACGTTTTGTCCGGTGCAAAAAACAGGCGTGCCTTCAAACGTCTTTCCGTACTGCGCCGGATAGCCGTGCGTCGTGCCGATCGTCACTGTCGGCGGATTGATCGTGTCCGCCATTCCCTCATACAGATCATCGGCAGTGATGCCGCTGTTCAGCGCCACGCCCGCGACGCGGGTCGTCTTATCGACCTTTGTGCTGTCGCATGCGTCGACATACTGCTTCACCGCCCGGTTCTCGATCGGATTCGTACTGTTACCGCTGATCTCGCTGTCAACCGGAATACCGCTCGCCGAGAAGGAGCGGACATAGTCACCCTGTTCTCTGCTGTAAATATACCAGTAGCCGTCCTCGCCGATATACGGCGCGGTTGCGCGTGCGTCACGTACCGCCTGCGCCATACGTTCCTCAAACTCCGTACGGCTGAGAATATCGTATTCTTCGCCGTCGTCACCGCGCTCCGAAATGTCACCGACCACAAAGTAATCACAACCGTAATGTGCCACACAGCCTTCACCGTTCGTGTATTTGATCTGAGCCATTACAATACCCGACTTGAGCAGATTCTCCGCTCGGACATTCCACGTCAATATCGTGTCGCTGTCAACGATACTGATGTTCAGGGGAGCCGAGGTCACCCTGTCGTCATCAAACCGCAGATAAAGCGAGAATACCGTATCGATATCGGTGATCTGTGTCTGCGGCAGGATGAACTGCTTTGTACTGATGCGATCGTCGCCTGCGAATCCGACGAAACGCTCTTCTTCCGGGATTATCATTTTTCCCGATTGGATAGTAATCATAGAAACACCTCCACCTATGCCGAAAACAACAAAAAAATTGCATAAAACTATGCAACTTTTCAAAAAAAGGAAGCTGTTTCACAGCGCGGTACGGAGGGTTTCCGGCTCCTGTGCCGCCGGTCGGGATTATCAAAATCAAACAGATCGATACGGTCGGCGATCGTGCGGCTGTCGCATGTTTTATGGTTATTTTAGCTAAATGTTATTGCGTTTGTATGGTAATAATGTCACATAATCATGTTTGACAGAAAATCTTACGGGGGGTATAATATTTCTGTATGAACTTTGTTATCACAGCTTGACAATCGGAAAGGAGGCTGTGAACAGATGAACAAAAAGAAAAAGACTGTTTGGATCATAGTTTTGATCGTTTGCGCGCTGATTATCGTCGTCGGCGCCACCCTGCTGATCCGCTCACAGCTTGCTTCCGAGACTGTCCGGCGTGAGGATGTAACACCTGCCTCGGCGGATGAGGCGACCGTACCGCCCGAAGAAACGACCGCGCAGGCGCCAACCGAAAAGCCCCTGATCGACAGGAGCTTTGGCTACAAGCTGGCGGATCCGGGCGATCTCAATGTCGATTTCGCTGAGCTCAAGTCCATCAACACGGATATCTACGCATGGATCTATATCCCGAACACCAACGTGGATTATCCTGTGTTACGCGGCGCCGCAGATAAAGACGACTTCTTCTATCTGGATCACAATATTTACCGTCAGTATCAGTTCGCCGGTTCTATTTACTCCGAGCTGAAAAATAATCCGGACATGCATGACCCGGTCACCGTGCTTTACGGGCATAATATGCTCGACGGTTCCATGTTTGCCACGCTGCATCGGTTTTCCAAAGCCGATTTCTTTGAGGATAATACGACGGCTTTCGTCCTTACGGAGGATAAGATCTTTACGTATCTGATTTACGCAGCCTATACGTTTGATGACAGACACATCCTTAATTCATATGACTTTCGTAACGCCGAGTCATTCCAAGATTATCTTGACTCGACTTTGAAACCGCGTTCTTTTGATTACAATGTACGAGAGAATGTGGAATTGACCACCGAGAATCGGATTCTCACGCTCAGCACTTGTACAGAATCATCCGGTACTCGATTTTTGGTACAGGGGGTATTGGTAGATGAGCATGAAAGATAGCAAGCATTATCGCCCTCGTCACACACGCGGTGACGGGGACGGCGCAAAGATTGATAAGAGTCCTCAGACGCCCAAACGCTCTTTCAATGAACAAAAGCTAAGGACAGGAAGCGAATCGGCAAGAGATATGTTTCCCGAGCGCGTTCCGGCGATCCCGCAAAAGAAATCCGTGATCGCGCGCCGCGTGAACATCACTTCGCTGGATGAACAGCCCAAAGCGGCGGCTGTTACGCCTGACGAGAGCGAAAAGACGGCAGAAAGCCTTGTAACGGCAGAAAGCCTTGTAACGGCAGAGAGACCCGAGGTCGCGGAGACTCCCGTGGTTGCGGAGACTCCCGAGACCGCATCGGATCCCAAGGCTACAGAAAGCACTGAGGATACACAGAGCGCGCAGCAAGAAGAGAGCGCTGACGCCGCCGGGTCATCAAACGCGGAGGAAAAGATCGCGGACGAGGCACAAGACGGCGCGCGGGAAGCCGATGCTGACGCGGCTCATACCCCTGATGACGGGGAAGAGCCCGAAGCGGAAGAGGCGGCTGTGGCGGTGTCCGTCATGACTGCCGTGGCAGAGGAAGAGGCGCCGGAGCAGAAGGATGAGGAAGCCGACGATCATTCCTATGAGTCCGAAGAACAGCCGCGTAAGAAAAAGAAGAAATGGAAGGGCGTCCTGATCGCCGTCGTGGCAATACCGCTGGCGATCATCATCGCATTGCTCGGCACCTTCTTTGTCATGCGTGAGATCGGACGAAAGAACATCCACGCGAACAAGCAGTTTGAGATGACGCTCCCCACGCAAAGCAGCGACAAGAATGAGGTCGCTTTCGGCGACCGTTACGGACGTATCATCAACTACAAGGGAGATTCTTACGTTTTCAATAATGATATCGCCGCGCTGACACTCATCGGCGTCGATAACGGCCACGGTCCCGATAAGGATCTCAAAATGGCAGACGCGATCTATGTTTTGGCGATCAATACCAAGAACGGTAAGGTCAAGATCCTCAACATCTCGCGCGATATCATCACGGATGTCAACGTGTATTCACAGGAAGGCGCCTTTATTGATACCGAACGGATCCAGATCGCTTATTCCAACGCGTACAGTGAAAAGGGAAGCACCGGAGGATATAATACCAACAGGTCAGTTTCGCGACTGATGTTCGGACTTCCGATGGAAAACTACTTTGAGATCAATTTGAATGGCGTAACCACGCTGAACGACGCGGTAGGCGGTGTGACGGTGACCTCCGCGCTGACCTTCACCTCACCCGAGGATGGACGCACCATCAGCGAGGGAGAAGAGGTCACCCTGCACGGCAAGGAGGCGGAGTATTATGTCCGCCGCCGTGATATCACGGAGCTCGAATCCAACAATGACCGCATGCAGCGGCAGCAGGAATATATCATGTCATTCCTCGGCTCCATCATACCCGAAGCGAAGAAGAATCCGGGCATCATCCCCGACCTGTACTCCGCGATCAAAGAGAATTCCGAAACATCGCTCAAAGCGTCGGAGCTGATTTATTTCGCTTCCTCCGCCATAGCGAACATCCACAGCCTTTCGGATGTAGAGATCGTCAAGTTTGACGGCGAGATCACCAAGGGGATCAATGCGGAAATGCACGTGAGCGACGATGAGATCTTGAGCAAGATGCTGGATATCTTCTATGTGCCTCTCGGCACAAGCGTGACGGAAGTGTCCGAAAACACGGATGCAAGCTCCGCTGCCGCGGCTCAACCTGCCGCGACACAGGCAGCCGCCGAGACAACGGCACAGTGAGCGGCATGCCCCGTTCTCATTGATCATTTTGGACTAAAATAATAACTTTGATCAACCGCGCCATTCGGTTGCTGTGAGTGGTGCGGTTGATTTTTTGCAAAAACGCGCAGAGAAAAGCGTAAAAACGCACATCAAAAAATTCTTGTTGACATTAGGCGAAAAAGTGTTATAATATATCATTGATTATAATGGCAGGTTAGGCGCTTGCGACACGAAGTCGCTCAGCAACAAGGTGAAGCAGTTCTTTACAAAGGGGTGCAGATATATGGATAATAACGAACGCAACAAAGAAATAGAAATTGATTTGATGCCGATTTTCAGGGCGATCTGGTCAAAGCTCTGGCTGATCGTGCTGGTTGGCGTATTGGTCGCCGGCATGGCGTTTGCCGCGACAAAGCTGTTCATCAAGCCGACCTATCGCTGCAGCTTTACGGCTTACGTCAATAACCAGCATAAGAGCGAAAACCTGACCTATCAGGATATCAACGCAGGTAAGCAGCTTGTAGATACTTATGTCAATGTAATCCGCAGCAACAAGATCCTCACTGCTGCAGCCGAGTCGGTCGGTCTGGATATCCCGGTTGGTACTCTTAAGAAAATTGTCACTGCCTCGGTTCAGGATGAAACGGAGGTCATCGCTATTTACGTGGAGCATCAGGATCCCCAGACTGCCTATATCCTTGCGAACGCGATCGCCAACACCGCTCCGACCTACATGTCCGAGATCGTCGTCGGCAGCTCGATGAAGATCATCGACTATCCCATGTATTCCGATGCGCGTTACAAGCCGAACTACGTCAAGTTTTCGCTTATCGGATTCCTGCTGGGCGCCGTACTGGTTGTGATCAAGGTGATCGTCAGCACATTAACGGATGATAAGGCGAAGAGCGTGCAGGATATCGAGGATCGCTTCTCTCTGCCGATCCTCGGCGTCATTCCCGACGTACTGCAATCGTCTGACGAGAAAGGAAAGGGGTATTACGCTTACGGATACGGTGAGCGGTCCTCTTCAAAGGATGAGGGAAAGAGGGGTGAGAAGCGATGAGAAAACGTAAGAATAAGAACGTCAATAGCACGTTTGACGCGCAAAAGATGCTTCTCTCCGACGCAACTCCTTTTTCGGTACAGGAAGCCTATAAGACGCTCAGAACAAACGTCGCCTTCTCTTTGCCGGGCAGCGGCTGTAAATGTATCGGCATCACCTCGGCACAGCGATCCGACGGTAAAAGCTCCGTCTCGTCTAATCTTGCCATCTCGCTGGCACAGATCAACAAGAGGGTCGTTCTGATCGATTGCGATCTGCGTCTTCCCACGATCGCTCAAAAATTCAACGTTCGCTCCGCTCCGGGTTTGTCCAACTGGCTGTCAGGCGATATCGCCGAGATTCCGCTGATGCACCTGGAGGACAAGAACATCGACATCCTTCCCGCCGGCAACGTGCCGCCCGATTCTACCACCTTGATCAGCTCACAGGAAATACTCCGCTTGATCAAACGGCTGAAGGAAAGCTATGATTACATTATCTTTGATTTTCCTCCGGTCACGATCGTATCGGACGCCGTGCTGCTCTCCGGCGTCATTGACGGTTATCTCATTGTGATCCGTCACGAGAAGTCGGAGTACCAGATGATCAGCGAAACGATCCGTCAGATGCAGTTCGCGGACGCGAAGATCATCGGCTTTGTATATAACGGATTGAATGTCAATAAGAAGTATTATAAAAAAGGCAGCTATTATAAAAACGGCTATTATAAAAGCGGCTATTATAAGTAATTACGCAATATAAACGTCGATTTGTGAAAAAGATCAAATACAAAGTATATTTCCCGTTTTTTATTTACAAAATTAATAAAAGTATTTTGATTTCTGCTATTGACAAATCGAATGATTGATGGTATTATTCAACTGTAGGACAATAATTACTTAAGTTATGGAGATGATAAAAATGAAGAAAGTAATTTCTATCGCACTTGTTGCACTGATGATTTTTGCCTTAGCGACCGCGTCTTTTTCTGCGGCGGAGAGCCCGACACCTGAGGGTAAGTATAAGATTACCGTCAGCACCGAGGGCAGCGGTACCGCTACTTCCAGCGCTATCAGCGTTGCCGAGGATGGCACAGTCACTCTGACCGCAACTGAGGGCGATGGCTATTTCACCAAATGGATCATAACCGGTTCTTACACTGGTGTCAGCGGCGATGAATACTCTCCTGAGTTTACGATTAAGCCTAACGGCGACATCACTGCAATTGCCAGCTTCTCTGTTGAGAAGGATTATCTGACCATCTTTATTGAGACTGCCGGCGACGGTTCCGTAACTGCAAATCCGAACCCTGCTAAGATCAAGAAGGGCTCCGGCGATACTGTTACTCTGACTGCTACCGAGAAGGATGCTCCCTTCACCGGTTGGGCTCTGGCATGTGAGTATGAGATCGTAGAGGGTAGCCTGACCAGCAAGACTCTGGTTATCAAGCCCCTCACCGACGTTCACGCAACTGCGTATTTCGGTCAGGCAGTTCCTGCAAGTGCCAGCGGCACAAACAACGGCAGCACCTCTCCTCAGACCGGTGACTACACCTTTGCGATGATCGCTCTTATGCTTATGGCAATGGGTCTCGGCGTATTCGCTGTAAAGAAGATCAAAGAGTAATTTGAATCAATAAGTTAAAGCGGTGACATTGTCACCGCTTTTTGTTTGGTGCCTTCAAGGCGTGGAAATAAACTCCCGGTTCAACCGCAATATCATTAAGATAAGAAAACAATAAAAGAAAGAATTGCAGTCGAGATAAAAGTCTCGGCTGCAATTTTGTAAAGAGAGCATGGCGAAAAGACC
>ONUI01000085.1 GCA_900320995.1 uncultured Eubacteriales bacterium | reverse complement strand
CGACGCGACGACCATTCAGCGTTTCGACGTCAGAATGAATATTGCTCCTGTTACCGAGGCTGACCTCTTAGCTCGCGCGGATGTCGACGGTGACGGCGAGATCACAATTATCGACGCGACACTGATCCAGCGTTATACCGTTAATATGACTGTTAAGTATCCGATAGGAAAGTATATTTGACCGCAGTATATTTTTATATGACAAGGAGAAACTGCGTTGAACGCTGAAAAGAAAAGTAAAAAGAAACTGATCATCATTATCACAGCGGTGGTGCTCATCATCGCCGCCGCTGTGTGCATCCTGTTCGCGGCAGGAGTATTCAATAAGAAAGCAGAACCGTCAAAGGGAGTCGTCGGCGTTATCAGCGACGACTGGGATCCCGATGTTGAAGAGCCGACTGGCAGTCAGCAGAGCGGCACACGTATCCCCGGTTATTCCTCGGCACAGATGAACGCCGGCGATGAGACTCTTGTCATCAGCATCGGCAATCCCAAAGAGAACAAGGTCGGCTTTTTCGCAACTGTAAAGCTCTCTGACGGAACGGTGCTGTATAAATCGGAATTGCTCAAGCCCGGTCAGGGACTCAAGGAGATACCTCTGGATCAGACGCTTGAAAAGGGCGTCTACGACGCTGCAGTGCTGTACCAGTGTGTATTGCTGGATGAAGAAAACACTCCGCTCAACGCGGCGGAGTCCGCCTTTAAGCTATATGTAGACTAAACGATTCAGTCATTGCGAAGCCCCAACGGGGCTGTGGCAATCCCACAACGAGGGACAGAAACGTCGGATAACCACTTTGTGAGATTCCCATGTCAGGCTCGGCACGCGTGTCGAGCCCTCCTCGGAATGACGCATGATTAAGGCTTTTATGGCTTTGCCTATAAAAATACATTATAATCAAGAAAGGAAGAAAAACATGAAAGCAAAAAGATTACTTACCCTTGCACTCGCTGTTCTGATGATAGCGATGACCGTAGTATCAGTATCGGCGGTTCAGCTGACCGAGACCGATCCCGACGGACAAACAGAAGTCAAAGCACACATCGGCGGCTCGACCCCTGAGCCCGGCGACGTCACCTACATCATCACTATTCCGGATGTAGTTGATTTCGGCGAGCTGAAACAGGAAGACACCAAGAAGGACGTCGCTTACACCGTCACACTTGACGAGGTCAACAATCTCGATCCCGACGCCCAGCAGATCAGTGTCTATGTCAAGAATCAAAATGCGACCGTCAACGGCGATCAGGAATTCTACATTACCAACAAGGCGGATTCCACCAAGAAGTTCAGCTATGACGTCTATTCCATCGCGCCGAATGAGATGACCGACGCCAGCGTCAGCATCAATCAAAACACCATGACCCAGGCAGCGGGATATTACCTTGTCGGATTTACGACTGCGGGCGAAACACTGAGCGGTTCCCTGCGTCTTGATCAGAACCAGCTTATGGGCTTCAATCTTGCCGATATCGTAGGCGACTACAACGGCTACATGGTATTCTTCAGCATCATCGAGGACCAGTGATCCGCTGAAAGGCTCCGGATAAAATGAAAAATTGCATATTGAAGGGCTTGTGTACGTTTTTCATGCTCCTGAGCCTTCTTTCACTGTTCGTACCCATCGCCTTCGCGGCGCAGGATGGACACGGAGGATCCACCGAGGTGATCGCTCACATAGAAACATCTGCGGAGACGTCGAGCGAGACACAGCCCTTCACTGAGCCCGCTTCTCAGACTGATGGCACAGCCGACACAGCCGGGGACGGATCACCGATACAGACGGGCAGTTCCGTCTTATGGATCATCCTGTCAGCCGCTTGTATGGCGACGGCTCTGCTGCTGATATTCAGGATGAGAAGTGAACAAACAAAATCAACATGAGGTAAATATGACAGTATTAATGATTATTTTCGGTATCCTAATGATTGTCTGCGGATTTTCCTGTATGATTACACCGCTCGTAACCTTTATGGACGCCGGATATTTTATCGTTATCCTGGTAGCGGTTTACGGTGTGATCGGAATCATAAAAGGAATATCCGAAAAAAGATACGGCGTTCCCTTTGTATTCAGCATCCTCAGCGTTGTTTTCGGCGTTGCCGTTCTGTTCTTCCCGAAGCTGATGATGCTTGCAGACGGCGTTTTGATCTACATGACTGCGGCGTGGTTCGTCCTGCAGGGGATCGTCTCCGTGTATATGGCGCTCACCCTGACAAAAGCGACCGGATCAAAGCTGTGGATCCTCCAGCTGATCATCGGCATCATCGGAATCCTACTCGGGTGCTACTCCTTTTTCCATCCGGCGTTGGTTACAGTTTCGATCGGATTCCTGATAGGCTTCTATTTTATGGAAACGGGATTTTCAATGCTGTTCAGCTCAGTAAATAGAAAATAAAGATAATAAACAGAATCACACCCTCGTCGTTATTATTCCGTCGAGGGTGTGATCATTTATTCTTCTGTTGTAATAAATGCCTTCGGTGTCGGGATGAACTTAGCCGCCGCAGCCGCAAACAACATGATCGGTATCAGCCTGACGGGGAACACGATCATCAGCAGCAGAACGGTCGCCAACGGCTTTTTGAGCGTGTGACCAACGAGAGCCGCCGTTGCGGCAGCAGCGCAGAATACCATATTGATTCCGAACAGAAGGCTCATTGAGCAGCCGATACAAACGCCGCAGAAGATCACGGGGAAGAAATGACCGCCTTTGAGCCCCGAATCGATACAAACATTTGTCAGCAGCAGCTTGACGACGGCAATCACAAGCAGCATGACCGCTCCTATCTTTGCCGCAGTCTCTGTAACTTCACCGATCTGATGCTCGCCCGAGAACATCGTCAGCGGCAGGAAGGTGCCTGATACGCCCAGCAGCAGACCGCCGACTGTCGCCCGAAGGATCATGAAGCGACTGAAACGTTTGTGCAAGCCGGAGGTCAGCCTTTTGAACGCGAAGTACAGATAACCGGCGAGGATGCCGGCGGCGGTGATCGGGATCGCGTACAGATAATCGGTCAGCTCCATTCCGCCGAAGTCCATGCTTTCCATGCTCGTACTGCTTCCTGTCAGCTTGTTCAGTAAAATGAACACGCCGAAGGAGCTGAGTATAGCGGTGATGTACAGTACGATCTTGGAGGTTTTCGGCAGGGTGGTTTCCCTGTCGGACTCGATCGGTTCGATGAATCCGAACATCGGCGAGCGGAAGATCGTTCCCAGTGTCGCGCTCATGCCGATCGCCGTCAACTCGTCGACCTCTTTTTTGTAGCGCTTGAGCTTGTCGCCGACCCAAGTGCACAGTCCGGCGATCACGCCGGTCAGTCCGGCTTCGGGACCGATACTCGCACCCAGAAGCAGCGGAAACAACGCCGAGCCGAGAACGGAGAATACATTGTTGTAAGGATACCGTCCTGTCTTTTTGACCTGCCCCATTACGGTATTTAACTCCTCGGGATAGTCGCCGAATTTCTTTTTCCATAAGCCGATCAACAATCCGCCTACAGTACATATAATGAGCGTGTACAAAGGGAAGCTGATTTTCGACGGCACATAATCCCACAGGAACTCGATCCCGAGGTTCATCACCTTCAGAAAAGCCCAGATGATCGCGCCGACGACCGCGCCGAGCAGTATCGTATATAACAGAAACAGAAAATTATTCTTTGCCTTTTTCATTCGCCTCACCGATCCTTTGATTTATATTACAAATGATAAGGCTCAAAAAGGGAATACCGTTCATCCCAAAAATAAACCGTTTGTCCCTGATAAATTATTATCCTGCTGATCAAAACATCAGCAGACAGTTCATTCTTTTATGCTTATAGAATTTGCTGAAGCTGAATATTAACCGGTAACCGCTTGACTAACCTTGCTTACTATGCTATACTCTCAAAAACCGCATGGGACCGGGAAAAATCGGCTTTCACCGAACGGGTGTGGCCCTCAGGTCCATGTGAGCATTACGCTCATGCAGGTTCAACTCCTGTTACCTGCACCATAGAAAAGTGCAGGTAACAGGACTTGAAGGCGAGCGTGTCTCGTCGTCATTCGCCGTGCTCGGCAGAGGCGGCCTGTGCGGCAGCCTCTTGACCTCGTGTGGCGATTCCTCCTCTCCCCATAACGCGGGGCGCTATGGGGACCCCATTGTGCGCACGGCGCAGACAAAAACGCCATAGTATGGTGTTTTAGTGAGAGAGCAGATAGGTGTTATGTCAGGAGGTGACGAACCCAAGGCGAAAGCCGCGGTGTCCGACATCACTGATATTGTTATCTGCAATGGTATGAGTGTTCATAACAGATGTTATGGGCGCTTTTTTATTCGATTTCATCTGATTCTTATGCGGTGAGCCGGTTTTTGTGAAGAAGCCGATCTTGATTATGTTGTTTACACTTGACAGGCTAATGAATATTAGCTATAATAAGGCTAAAGGTTATTAGCCTTATTCCGGGAGGTCATGATGGCAACAAAGGACAAGATATTGGAAAAAGCCCTGACGCTGTTCTCCGAGAACGGCTGCGACGGCACCGGCGTGGAGCAGATCGCCGAAAAGGTCGGCATCAAAGCGCCGTCGCTCTATAAGCATTTCAAGGGCAAAGAGGATATTATGAACGCCCTGATCGACAACGCTGAGGCGCGGTATGAGGAATACTTCGGCTCGGAACAGCACATCGGCAAGCTGCCGGAAAATAGGGAAGAGTTCATTGCTGTGACGATGGATCGGATCCTGTTTACCATGCGCGATCCGATGATCCGCAGGATACGCAAGTTCCTGGTGCAGGAGCAATTCCGCAATGAACGCCTTGCCGCCGTCACCACCCGCCATCAGCTCGAGGGTGTTCAGAAGATGTATACAAGGATCATCGCGGGCATGATGGAAAAGGGCTTGGTTGTCAAAGACGATCCCGAGCTGCTCGCCAACGAACTGGCTTCTCCTGTCGTTCTGCTGATCGCCAAAGCGGACAGACAGCCGCAATTAGAGCGAGAGATCACACAGAGTATCGAGCGGCACATCCGCCACTTTTGCGATGTGTATATGACGATACAGTAACGGGAAAACAATACCAAAGTATAATTGACAAAAGATGAAAAACGCAGTTTTATATATCCACGGTAAAGACGGAAGCGCTTCGGAGAGTGAGCATTACAAGGCGCTGTTTCCCGATGATGATGTGATCGGTTTGGATTATCAGACGTTCACGCCGTGGGAAACAGGCAAAGAAATACATCAAGCAGTGAAAAACATGCAAACAGAATACAACCGTCTTACCCTGAGCGCTAACAGTATCGGCGCGTATTTCAGCATGAACGCCGATATCGACGCGTTGATCTGCAAAGCCTATTTCATCTCACCGATCGTCGATATGGAGCGGCTGATCAGTGATAGGATGGCGTGGATAAATGTGACCGAGAGTGAGCTGAAAGAAAAGGATATCATCCCTACCGCATTCGGTGAGGATTTGTCGTGGAAGTATCTTTGTTATGTACGTGAGCACCCTGTCAAATGGAGTGTTCCGACTTATATTTTGTACGGAAGAAATGACGCGCTCACCTCTTACGAAACGATCTCGGCGTTTGCCGAAAAACACCACGCCTGCCTTACCGTTGCGGAAAACGGCGAGCATTGGTTCCATACAGCAGAGCAGCGCATGTTTTTAGATAAATGGATGAGGAGAAATCAAAATGAAAACAGTTATCATTCACGGACAGAGTCACATAGGATCGACCTGTCATGTCGCTCGAATACTCGCGGATAAAATCAGCGGAGAAACAACGGAATTCTTTTTACCGAAGGATTTCGGTGAATTTTGCTGCGGATGTGTGCGCTGCTTTATCGAAAGCGAAACAAAATGTCCGCATTATGACAAGCTTGCCGAAATCACACAGGCAATCGATGAAGCGGATGTGATCATCCTCGCCAGTCCCGTCTACGTTTATCACGCGACGGGAGCGATGAAAGCGTTTTTAGATCACTACGGTTACAGATGGATGCCTCACCGTCCTGATGAAAGGATGTTTCATAAGCAGGGCGTGTGCATCTCCACAGCCGCAGGCGGCGGTATGAAATCCACCAATAGGGATATGTCGGACAGCTTGTTTTTCTGGGGTGTGGCTAAGATATACAAATTCGGAATCGGTGTTGCCGCCATTGATTGGAGCAAGGT
>ONUI01000103.1 GCA_900320995.1 uncultured Eubacteriales bacterium | reverse complement strand
ACGAACTAAGGCAGCCTGTGTGAACAGACTGCCTTTCGTATTATCAGTTACAATATGCTTTTATGATGCTGTCGGGAATGAATCTCTTGATGAAAGCGCTGTTCAGAGCCGCGTTCTGCGCTCTGACGATGGTATCGGGCAAGAGCTCTATCTCGTTTTGCCCGGATGAGGACAGGTATTGCAGCTCCGTATCGATCGAAGGGGGAAGGGGATAGTCGTTCTCGATGCCGTCGACCGCCGCGTAGATCATCAGCGCAAACGCCAGATAGGGATTGGCGTTGGGGTCGGGGGAGCGAAGCTGCAGGCATCTGCCGCCGCTCTCGGTACGGGTCGCAAAGATCAGCTGAGCGCGGTTTTTGTCCGACCATGTGATAAATTTAGGCGCTTTCATCTTATTGAATCGCTTGAAGGATTTTTCGGTCGGATTGAGGAAGATCGTCATGTCCGCGATGTTTTTCAGGATACCGGCAATAGCGCGATCGGTGACTTCCTCGCCGTTCTTTGCTTTGACAGACATACGTATATGGAGCGCCGATCCGGGCTTATCGGAGATCGGCTTGGGAGAAAAATCGGCATACAGACCGTTGCGCGCGGCGATCGTGCGGACGACGGAGATAAAGGTGCTCGTATTATCGGCTGAGGGCAGGGCGTGAGAATACTTGAAGTCGATCTCATTCTGACCGGGTCCTGCCTCATGGTGAGAGCTTTCGGGCATGATGCCCATCTGCTCGAGCGTCAGGCACACCTCACGGCGGATGTTCTCGCCCTTATCCAGCGGCGCGATGTCCATATAGCCTGCGTGATCGTAGGGCGTATAGGTTCTGTTGCCGTTATCATCCGTCTTGAAAAGATAGAACTGCATCTCGGATTTGAAGTGGAACCGATAGCCCTTTTGGCGTGCGTATTCCACAGCTCCGCGGAGCAAAGAGCGCGTATCTGCCTCGATCGGTCTGCCGTCTGAGTAGCACAGCGAGCAGAACATCCGGATCACCTTGCCGTGCTCCGGTCGCCACGGGAGAATGGATACGGTATCCGCCTCGGGACGGAGCCAAACATCTACGCCGTAATCGCCGCCGAAGCCCGATACGTAAGAAGCGTCGATCGGATAGCCCTTTTCAAACGCCCTTTGCAGCTCGGTAGGCTGGACGGATATATTCTTTTGTGCGCCGAAAATATCACAGAAAGCAAGGCGTATGAACTTGACGTCCTCTTCCTCGATATACTGCATGATCTGGTTTTCTTCCGTTGTCACGGTGACACCCTCTTTTTGAATCTTCCTATGTATCATAACATTATCGGCGTGCCGTGTCAATCTTTCGCACATCAAAGCGTTAAAATATTTTGAAAAGACTTGACATTCCGTGCGACGGAGCGTATAATGCAAGCAGTAAAGACAAAGGCGTCTTGAATCCTATGGGATTCGAGCGCCTTTTTTGTTTGCTTTAAAGTTGTTTCTTGCCTTTACATAAGGAAAGCGATACTCCTGTTTTCGCGATATAAACGCTTTTTCAAGGGCTCGCAGTGACAGCTTTATCTTAACACGGACTTTAGGGGAGATTTCTTAAACAATATATACTTCATCAACAACAAGATTATTGCCATAAGAAACTTTGCACACACTCCCCTTTGGTTTACAGACTCCGATTCATGTCGGGGTCTGTATTTTTTATGCAAAACCCTCCCATCAAGGGAGGGCACATTGTTATGTAGGGTACGGCGCTTGCCGACGTACCGCATACGGCAGAATCATCTCTTCACGATCTTACGCTTTCGATAACCGGAACGCCCGACATTCTGCGGATGAGGACATAGGTGTGCGATGATCATCCCGAAGAAAAGCGTGATTTGCTTCGCGTTTGATTGGCGTTTACGGGAAAGGTTTCGGCACGTCGGCAAGCGCCGTGCCCTACGGAAGATGGGATCTGCCCTGCGGTCAGGGTGGATGTGGCGGATAATGTTTTTGATGCGCTGAGCCCTCACGTTAAGGGAAAGGGAGCCTTTACTCTACCGTTACGGATTTGGCGAGGTTGCGGGGTTTATCGACATCGTTGCCCTTATTGACCGAGGTGTAGTAGGCGAGGAGCTGCATGGGCACCGTCGCGACCATCGGCATCAGCGTCTCGTTGATCTTCGGGATGCGGATCATGTAGTCGGCGGCGTCCGCGTCGATATCCGCTTCTTCATCACAGATCACGATCGTCATCGCACCGCGCGCCTTGACCTCTTTGATATTGCTGACGGTCTTTTCGAGCAGGGTGTTCTGGGTCGCTACGGCTATCACGGGCATACCCTCGGTGATAAGCGAGATCGTGCCGTGCTTGAGCTCGCCGGCGGCGTAGCTCTCGGAGTGGATGTAGCTTATCTCCTTGAGCTTTAAGGAGCCCTCCATAGACAGCGCGTAATCAAGCCCCCTGCCGATATACAGCAGGCTGTCGGCGGTGATCAGCTTGGTGGAAACATACTGGCACATATCCACGACCCTGTCGATCGTTTTCTCGGCCTTGGTGGAGGCGACGGCGATCTCGGGACCCGCGTGGGTGTAGATGACCATGTCGGCTTCTCTGGCGATGGAGCTGCCCTTTACGTTGACGATTGCAAGCGTCTTTGCACCGCGCGATTTGGCGAGGCTCAGTACCGCCTTACTGTCGGCGGTCTCACCGCTCTGGCTGATGATGATGATAAGGTCGTCGTGCGTCAAAAGCGGATCGCGGTAGCGGAACTCGGAGGCAATATCCACCGTTACGGGAACACGCGCGAGCTTTTCGATGACATACTTGCCCACCATACCCGCGTGCATAGCGGTGCCGCAGGCGACGATGAAGATGTTTTTCAGATTTCTGAGCGTGCCGAAGATGATACCGCACTCGGAAAGATCGGGCAATCCGTCCTCGATACGCGGCGTGATCGTCGTCTTGACGGCTGTGGGCTGCTCGTGTATCTCCTTGAGCATATAGTGCGGATAACCGCCCTTCTCGGCGCTGTCCTCATCCCAGTCGGCAAAGAGCAGTTCCTTTTTCAGCTTTCTGCCGTGCAGGGTGCAAAAATCCACACTGCCGTTTTTCAGGATCGCGATCTCGCCCTGCTCCAGCAGATAATATTCCTTGGTATATTTGATGATGGCGGGCACATCAGAGGCGATGAACACCTCGTCCCGACCCTGACCGACGATCAGCGGGCTCTCGCACCGTACAGCGTAAACGGTCTCGGGACGGTCGGCGAAAACGATCCCCAGCGCAAAGGAACCGCGCAGCTCATGGAGCGTTTTGCGGATGCAGCGGATGGGGTCGCCGTCATAGTAGAAGTCGAGCAGCTGAGCCACGACCTCGGTGTCGGTGTCGGAGAGGAACTCATCGCGGTCATTGTCGATCAAAAACTGCTTTAACTGCTTGTAGTTCTCGATGATGCCGTTATGGACGATGGTGACCCTGCGCCCCGAATGGGGGTGAGAGTTGATATCGCTCGGCTCGCCGTGGGTCGCCCAGCGCGTATGACCGATGCCTGCGTGTCCCTGCGGCTTGCCCTCCTTCTCCATCTTCTCGGTCAGATCGGCAAGTCTGCCCTTTGTTTTGGCGACCTCTATCCTTCCGTTTTCAAACACGGCGATACCGGCGGAGTCATATCCGCGATATTCCAGCTTTGTCAGAGCCGAGACCAGCACATCCGCGCAGTCACGCGGTCCGACATATCCTACTATTCCGCACATAAGAGTTCTCCTTTGCAATGATTGTATCGGTTATCTATGTAACCGAAAGTGTAACTGTAACCTGTAACTGAGGTCAAAAAACTATTATATTACATTATTTATCTATTCTTTATTTATCTATTCTTTTTTTACGGTTACAAGGTTACATAGTTACAATAGTAAAGAAACCTACTGTTTATACGATTTTTAGATGTAACCGAGTCTGTAACTGAGGTGTAACCGCAGCGACGACGATCCTGTCATCTTTCCGAAAAAGACAAAGACGCATTCCCTGTTAAGAAAATACGTCATTTACATATATTTGTCAATGATCAATTGAGCGGCGAGCCTCTTGGTGATACCGGCGTCCATAGCAGACTTCTCGATATGCTTGTGCGCGTCCGCTTCGCTCAGTCCCTCCTGATCTATCAACAGCCACTTCGCCTTGTTGACGATGCGTATCTCGTCGAGCTTGCTCTCGGTGCTGCCGACCTTCTTTTCCAAGGAGCGCAGGCGTTCTCTGGCGCACACCATCAGGGATACCGCCTGAGAGACCAGCGTTTTGGAGGTCGGCTTATGGAGCGCGAAGACGCCGTGCACGGATACCTTCGCGTAGATCTCGTCATAGGTATCGGTTGCCGCAAAGATCGCGGCGATGGTGCCATTGTTGCGGCTGATGTCGATACACAGGCGCGAGCCGAACTCATCCCTCAGCGGCGCGTTGACGATCACAAAATCGTATTGGTTCTCGAGCAGCTTACATCGCGCGTCCGACGCGCTGCGGGAAAAATCCTGCTGAAATTGATCGCCCTGCAGGAGAGTGCTGACTTCTTTGCTGAATCTGTCGTCCGAGGATACGATCAGTATCCTGTACCGGTGCTCTGTAAAGTCCAAGGTGCGCTCTCCTTTCTTCGTTGAAATCAGGTAATGTTAATCGGCGCAGTAAGCCCGGGTCACTGCGGGGGGGATAAACTTTTGTACAAGTTCTGAATTCGCCGCCTCTGTGCGAGCCTTCTTCAGGCTGTCAGGCAGCTTCTGGGGTTCTGCTGTATCGGCGTTCATAAAATGGGTAACGTTTTCATCCGTGGGCTGAGGTAACGCCCTGCCGTTTTCGATGCCGTCCATAATCGCGTAGATCATCAGCGCATATGCAAGATACGGGTTTGCCTGAGGATCCGGCGAGCGGAGCTGGGCGCAGCGGCTGCCGTTTTCTGTATACCGCGCAAAGATAAGCTGCGAACGGTTCGTCTGCGACCATGTGATATACTTTGGCGCCTTGTGCTTGCCGAAGCGCTCGAAGGATTCTGTCTTCGGGTTGAGGAATACCGTCATGCCGGCGATGTTGTGCAGGATGCCCGCGATAGCGGCGTCGGTCACATCCTCTCCCGATTTTGCCTTTGTCGACACGGAGATATGCAGAGCCGAGCCGGTCTTATCCTTTATCGGCTTGGGGGAGAAGTCGGCGTAAAGCCCGTTGCGCGCCGCTATGGTGCGCACGACGCTCAGGAAAGTCACGGTATCGTCCGCTGCCGTGATCGGGTCGGCGTAGCGGAAGTCTATCTCGTTCTGCCCGGGACCTGCCTCATGATGGGAGCTCTCGGGGTCTATGCCCATCTGCTCGAGCGTCAGGCAGATCTCACGGCGCACGTTCTCGCCCTTATCAAGCGGCGCGATATCCATATATCCCGCGTTATCATAGGGTACGCCGGTATTCTCGCCGTCGCCGTCCGTCTTGAAGAGATAGAACTGCAGCTCGGACTTGAAGTGGAAGCGATACCCCTTCGACTGGGCGTATTTGACAGCGTTCTTTAAAAGAGCGCGTGTGTCGGTCTCGACAGGCGTGCCGTCCTCATAGGTCAGCGTGCAGAACATCCTGACGACCTTGCCGTGCTCGGGTCGCCACGGCAGCACCGTGATCGTGTCCGTCTCGGGATGGAGCCAGATATCCTTGCCGTAATCACCTCCGAAGCCGTTGATGTAGGAGGCGTCGATCCCGATACCCTTCTCAAAGGCTCTGGGCAGCTCGCTGCGCTGGATGGAGATATTCTTTTGAACGCCGTAGATATCGCAGAAGGAAAGACGGATGAATTTGACGTCCTCTTCTTCGATCTGCTTCATCAATTCCTGCTCTGTATGGTTCATATTACCGCACTCCTTATAATGTAGAGCTACTGCAAAATAATAAAAAAGGCGACACTTAGGACGTAAAGTTGATCCTAAATGAACGCCTTTGTTCATATCTAAATCTTTTATAAAATAGGAAAAGCGCCACTTGAAAGGCATAAAAATGCCGCATCAAATGAACGCCTTTGTTCAGCTAACACTTTAACATAATTATTTTTTTATGTCAATCCCTTTTTTATAAGGTTGAGATTGCCACGGGATAAATCCCTCGCAATGACACTTTGTAGTGCCCTCCTCGGAATGACGATTCGTATGCGGCGCACCTTTTCACATTTTGCAAGAAAAGACCGCTGATCCTGCAAAGTCAATTAGTCAGTTTTGTAAAAATTCACTCAACCGCTTGACAAACAGTGTAATTGGGCGTATAATTCGTGCTGTTGAGACAAAGGCGTCTCGGACACATAGTCCGAGGTGCCTTTATTTTTTTGTGTAAATTTGGAGGAAATACTATGTCATATGTAGATGAAGTACTGGCTAAAGTAAAAGAAAAGAATGCTTCCGAGCCTGAGTTCTTACAGGCGGTTGAAGAAGTGCTGGATTCTCTTCGTCCGGTCATCGACGCAAACGAAGAGCTTTATAAGAAGCAGGCGCTGCTCGAGCGTCTCTGTGAGCCCGAGCGCCAGATCAAATTCCGTGTTCCGTGGGTCGACGACAACGGTCAGGTACAGGTTAACACCGGCTACCGCGTTCAGTTCAACTCCGCGATCGGCCCGTATAAGGGCGGTATCCGTCTGCATCCGTCCGTATATATCGGTATCATCAAGTTCCTCGGCTTTGAGCAGATCTTCAAGAACAGCCTGACCGGTCTTGCGATCGGCGGCGGTAAGGGCGGCTCCGACTTCGACCCCAAGGGCAAGTCAGATATGGAGATCATGCGCTTCTGCCAGAGCTTTATGACAGAGCTCTTCCGTCATATCGGCGCCGACACCGACGTCCCCGCGGGCGATATCGGTACAGGCGGCAGAGAGATCGGCTTCATGTTCGGTCAGTACAAGCGCCTTCGCAACTCTTTTGAGGGCGTTCTCACAGGCAAGGGTCTGAGCTTCGGCGGCTCTCTCGCTCGTACCGAGGCTACCGGCTACGGTCTGCTTTATCTCACCAGAGAGATGCTCAAGACTAACGGCATCGACATCGCAGGCAAGACCATCTGCGTTTCCGGCGCAGGCAATGTTGCTATCTACGCTATCCAGAAGGCTCAGCAGTTCGGCGCTAAGGTCGTGACCTGCTCCGATTCCACCGGCTGGATCTATGATGAAGAGGGCATTGATGTCGCTCTTCTGAAAGATGTAAAAGAAGTCAAGCGCGCTCGTCTTGACGCTTATGCAGCTGCCCGTCCTTCTGCTGTTTATCATGATAAGAAGGCTGAGGGTTCCAATGTCTGGGATATCAAGTGCGATATCGCGCTCCCCTGCGCGACTCAGAACGAGCTCGACATCGACGCCGCAAAGACTCTGGTCGCAAACGGCGTTACCGCTGTAGCGGAGGGCGCTAATATGCCGACCACCCTCGAGGCGACCGAGTACTTCCAGAAGAACGGCGTGCTCTTCGCTCCCGGTAAGGCTGCCAACGCAGGCGGCGTTGCTACCTCTGCTCTGGAGATGAGCCAGAACTCCGAGAGACTCTCATGGAGCTTTGAAGAGGTCGATCAGAAGCTCGAGCAGATCATGATCAACATTTTCCGCAATCTTGACGCGGCTGCTAAGAAGTACGGCTTTGAGGGCAACTATGTTGTAGGCGCTAACATCGCCGGCTTTGAGAAGGTTGCCGAGGCTATGCTCGCAGAGGGCATCGTCTGATCGTAAGCGATTTTTGACAGAACAATAAGCGCGCTCTCCGAAAATGTGAGAGTGCGCTTTTGGCGTATTATTATGGGCTGATCCGGTTCGCGGAATCAGCATTTGGAGGAACTTTATGAATGAAACAATCGACCTTTCCCTGCTTAGCGGCGTGCTTGATGAATACGCCGCGGTAAAGGGCAGTCTGATCACCATTTTACAGCACACGCAGGATATCTACGGCTATTTGCCGAAGGAGGCTATCGAGCTGATCTCGGAGAAAACCGGTATCGCGACATCAGAGATCATGGGCGTAGGCACGTTCTACACGCAGTTCCGCTTTGAGCCTGTCGGCAAGTACCTGATCATGCTCTGCCAGGGCACCGCCTGCCATGTCAACGGATCGGAGCTGATCTTGCAGACGATCAAGGACGAGCTTGGTATCGACGACGGTCAGACTACTGAGGACGGCTTGTTCTCGCTCAAATGCGTGGCGTGTCTGGGCTGCTGTTCCCTCTCCCCCGTGATGATGGTGAATGAGGATACCTACGGCTCGCTGACCCCTGACAAGACCAAAAGAATTCTGAAAGAGTTAAGGGAGGCGGCAGTATGAGAAT
>ONUI01000086.1 GCA_900320995.1 uncultured Eubacteriales bacterium | reverse complement strand
CTGATGGACGATCTCTCCGAAAAGCTCAGCGGGATCCTCAGCGACCCCGAGGCGATGCGGGATATCGCGGCGCTTGCCTCACAGCTCGGCGTGGATGCGTCGGGCGTACATAATGAGGCGCCGCGTCCCGATCCTGCCCCGCCCGACGACACCGCCGCACAGCTGATGAAACTGATGCCGATGCTCGGCTCACTCAAACAGGAGGACGACACCACCCGCCTGCTCGACGCGATGCGTCCGTTCCTCAGCGAAGAACGCCGCCAAAAGCTCGACCGCGCCAAACGCCTGATCAAGGTGATGAAGCTCATGCCGCTGCTCAAGGATCTGCCGCTGTTTGACCTGTGAGGATGACAGATAATCAATTCAGTCATGCGGATGGTCGATGACCATAGCGTAGCGTTACGGAAACGCTCATCTCCTCAACAGACATTGCGGCTTGACCAACGCTCTGCCGCGGGAGCACCAAGGCGCTCCCCTACAAATCCTCTGCAACGTTTACCGTAGGGGAGGGGGCTTGCTCCTGCTGTAATCAGGCGCGGACAGCGTCCGCCCGCAATTCCTAATTCAATACAAGGTGATACCATGCCGTCAAATTCACTCGAACAGGAGGCGATGGACAGGGTCAGGCGGATGTACGCCTCCTTCGACCGTCCCGCGCCGCCGCAAAAGGCTGTGAAAAAGCCCGATCCCGCGCCCGCAGAGTCCGATCCCGCACCGCAGAAAGAGCCGGAACCAAAGCAGTCGTCCGATGAAAATGATCGGGGCAGTCTTCTCGATCTGTTGTTGAAGGATCGGGATCAAAGCCTGATCCTGCTGCTCCTCGTCATGCTGATGAAGGACGGCGCCGACATGAACCTCCTGCTCGCACTGGTGTACATATTGATATAGAATGAAACTGAAAACTGAAGATTGAAGAATGAATAATTAAGGGAAACACTTCGTGCTTTGGATGATATAAGCCTTCCCCTCGGGGCGCACCCGTTGGGGGAATGTCCGAAGGACAAGGGGGGGAGCCGCTTCCGGCGAGGAGAAGGTGTCACCAAAGGTGACGGATGAGGGGACAACTTTTCCTATTGATGTCGGACTCGGTGAAGCTGTTTGTTTACCGAAGATTGAGGAAGTGTCCCGCGCTCTTTGTTAAGATGATTATTCGGCTAACTTAGCCCCTCATCCGACTCGGCATACGCCGAGCCACCTTCCCCCCCGAGGGGAAGGCTCTTTTCCGACAGCAGTACGTAACATAGAGTAAGAAAAAGCGGTGCGCCGCCCCTTGATTTTTGGGGGGAGGTTCGATATAATATCCTATTATAACGATTGCGCCGATGTTTTTCAATCCCCAATCTTCGGATTGATCAGATCGATCGGAAAACCCTATGGAGAATACTATGGAAATGACGAACACTGAGATACAGCCGACCCGCGCGCTGCTGGTGGAAGCGGATACCGGCGATTATGACGCTCAGGCGTCGCTGGACGAGCTGTTTGAGCTTGCCGAAAGCGCCGGCGCTGAGCCTGTCGCGTCCATCACACAAAGGCTGCAGCATATCGACCCCGCCACCTGTGTCGGGTCGGGCAAGCTGGAGGAGATCAAGGAGTACTGCGACGCCGAGGATATCGACCTGATCATCTTCGATCTGGAGCTGTCGCCCGTCCAGATCCGCAATATCGAAGCGGCGACCGACGTGCGCGTCATCGACCGCACCATGCTGATCCTCGATATCTTCGCCCTGCGTGCGAGATCGCGCGAGGGCAAGATCCAGGTCGAGCTTGCCCAGCTCAAATACATGATGCCCCGCCTGACCGGTAAGGGTATCGAGATGTCGCGTCTGGGCGGCGGTATCGGTACGCGAGGACCCGGTGAGAGCAAGCTCGAGACCGACCGCCGACATATCAAGCGCAAGATGGAGACCCTCAAGGAACAGCTCCGCGACGTAGAGGAGCACCGCAGACAACTGCGCTCCCGCCGCACCAAGGACAATGTCATCACCGTCGCCATCGTCGGCTACACCAACGCGGGCAAATCGACTTTGATGAACACCCTTACCGACGCGGGCGTGCTCAGCGAGGACAAGCTCTTCGCCACCCTCGACCCCACCTCACGCGCCTTAAAGCTGCCCTGCGGCGTATCGGTCATGCTGATCGACACCGTCGGTCTGGTCAGACGCCATCTGGTCGAGGCGTTCAAGTCGACGCTTGAGGAAGCGGCACAGGCGGATATCATCCTCAATGTCTGTGACGCGAGCAGTGAAGAAAGCCGCCTGCATCTCGAGGTGACCCGCGATCTGCTGGCGTCCCTGTCGAGCTTGGATAAACCGATCATCCCCGTACTGAACAAATGCGATTTGATAACGGATAACATGAGCGGCATTTCCGGCGCGGTGCATATCTCCGCGAAGTACGGTACCGGCATCGACGAGCTGCTCAAAGCGATCGAAGAGAACCTGCCCAAAAAGCTCAAACGCGTCAAGCTCCTGCTGCCGTTTGACAAGGCGGGTATCGCGGCTAAGCTGAGAAAGACCGCGGTGCTGCACAGTGAGGAATACACCGCCGAGGGCGTGGAGATCGAAGCGACCCTCGACGAGATCCAGTACGCCCGCCTGCGCGAATATGTGACGGAAAGATAGGGGAGGACTGTTGAGATGAAGCAACCGAAAAGATGGATCGCCGTGCTCCTTGCGGCGGTGATCGCGCTGTCACTCGGCGCCTGCGCGAGTAAGAACGATCAGTCTGCGTATCATCCCGCGTCGGGCGAGAGCCTTGACTACGTCGGCAAGTATGTCGCCTTCGGCATGGTGCACGACGACTATCGGGACTACCTCGTCGATCTCGGCGAGAACAGCTCCGAGATCACCCTCAACGAGGACGGTACCGGTTCGATGACCCTCAGCACCGAGAAGAACGAGGGCAAGATCGAAAAATGGAAGGTCGAGGGCGGTCTGATCGACGTTACGATCAGCAACCGCACCCTGTTCGGCCCCGTCAAGGACGGCAACGTTCTCCAACTGTATTTTGAGAAGGAGACCCTCACGATCTACTATGCCAAGGAGGGTACGGATACCTCGTTCTACAACGTCCTCTCGCAGGAGGCGTTCAAAGAAGCCATCGCGAAAAAATGATCCACAGCGCAACAACAAAGGCTCCCTTTAGGAAAGGGGTCGTCTGCGACACGCTGTTACCCCAAAGGGAGGCTTTTTTCACCATACAGCGGAGTGTTCCTCCGCTGTTTTTTTGATAGAATCATATAGAAAATTCAATAAACACTTGCATTCGACAGTGTTCCATGCTACAATACACTTATTAATAGTTTGTTCATAAATAAAGCATATCTTGTATGCCCGAATGTTAAGAAACACAAAATACAAGGAGAGATAGCATGAAAGGAACATCCAAGAAACTGTTGTGCGTGCTGTTGGCTTTTGTCCTGACATTCTCCGCGCTGGGGATCGCAAGCTTCTCCGCGGCTGAATTACAAGACGCCGCCGCGCCGACAGAGGAAACAGAAACGGCTCAACCGCAGGAGGAATTGGCGGGAGTCGGCGCTGAGCTGAACGAGGCCGCGCCCGAGGCGGCGACCGAAGCGCCTACCACCGCGCCCACCGAGTCACCCACCGAAGAGCCCGCGCCCACAGTCGGCAGAGTCAAGAATATCGAGCGCGACAGCTTTGACAGCGATCGCTGCCTGCTCAACTGGGACAAGGTGCCCGGCGCTGACGGCTACTATGTCTATTATCTGAACGCCGACGATCACAAGAACTTCTCCAAGTTCGCCGACGTCAAGACCAATTCCTGCAACGTCAAGCCCCTTCGACAGGGTACCCAGTATCACTTCAAGGTCTCTGCCTACATCAATTACAAGGGCAGGATCATCGAGGGTGAGCCGACCCTGAAAAAGACCGCTACCCAGCCCGAGGAGGTCACCGGTCTGACCAAGTGGCGTTCCTCCGATGTGCTCGAGATGGAGTGGGACTACAACTACCGCGCGACCGGCTATCGCATCTATCGTACCGCCGGCGGTGTGGAGAGCCTGTATAAGGTCATCCGCGGCGCGCACAACACCTCGTTCTCGGATTATAACGTCACACAGGGACGCTACTATAAATACCGCGTCAAGAGCTTCAGAGAGCTGTATGATACCTCCTACAGCTCCGATTCCGACTCCATCATGTTCCGCGCGGGCTTGTGCGGACCGGATTACTCGATCGTTTCCCGTCTGGGCAGAGTCAACCTGAGATGGAACGCCAATCCCTACGCGACCCATTATGAGGTCTATTACTCCACCAGCCCGAATAACTCCACCTTCGTCAAGCTGTTCACCACGCCGCGCCTGTATTACAATACCACCAAGCTCACTCCCGGCAATACCTATTACTTCCGTGTGCGTCCGATCTATGTGGACAGCGACGGCGTCGTGACCGGTACGAGCAACAAGAAGAGCGCGCGTGTCACCTCTACCGCTTACGGTGATTATGTCGGCGACACCTACATCGAGATCAGCATCGATCAGCAGCATATGTGGGCGTATAAGAACGGCAGACAGATCGAGTCCACCGAGGTCGTCACCGGCAACAAGGGCGATAACGACACCCCCAAGGGCTATTATGAGGTAGAGAGCAAGTCCACCGATATCTATCTCAACGGCCCCGGCTACAGCTCCTTTGTCAACTACTGGATGGCGTTCATCGGCACCTCCTACGGCATCCATGACGCGAGCTGGCGATCGTCCTTCGGCAATCCGATCTATATGGGCAACGGCTCCCACGGATGCGTCAACACGCCGTACGACGCGGTGGAGAACATCTATTACAGCATCCCCACCGGCACCCCGGTCATCATCTATTGATATTGTTTTTTTCAGTCCCTCGGATCCGTCCGGGGGACTTTTTTGGGACTGAAGACTGAAAACTGAAGAATGAAGAATGAATAATTTCGGGGCGCGTGCGCCTTTTTCTTGCGTTACTGTAACGTGCTAAGGGTCAAAATAAGCCTTCCCCTCGGGGGGGCACGTGTGCCTTTTTCTGTGCCACTGCGGCGTACTGCGAAAAAAAGCCTTCCCCTCGGGGGGAAGGTGGCTCGGCGTATGCCGAGTCGGATGAGGGGCTTACTTATCCGAAAGATCATCTTAACAAAGAGTACGCGACACTTCCTCGTTCCTCGGTAAACACCCGCCTCACCGAATCCGACATCTATAGGAAAGGTTATCCCCTCATCCGTCTCCCGTTGGTCGACACCTTCCCCCCAAGGGTAAGGCTTAATATACGACCTGATCTGCTCCAAAACGCCTTATTGTTCACAGTTCCTTCATTTGACTTTTCACTGGTTGTATAGTAAAATTATCCATATATATCACATTGCTTTTTCAGGAGGTGAGGTGTTTGAATCTACAGTCGATTCTGGATATCGCGGTCATCGCGCTGCGGGCGCTGCTGCCCATCTACGCGATCATCATCATCTACCAGTGCTTTGCGTCCGCAAGACGGCACCGCCGTCCCGAAAAGCCGCTGGTGATGTTCGAGCTGCTCCAGACGGGTCAGCAGATCCCGGTGCTGTTCTGGGAGAACTCCATCGGCAGGAGCAAGGGCTCCGACATCCGCGTGTCCGATATCAGCGTGTCGCGCGATCACTGTGTATTTCTGCGCCGCAAGGAGGGCTGGTTCGTCTCGGATATCGGCTCCAAATTCGGCACCTTCGTCAACGGCGAACCCGCCAGGGGACGCACGCTGGTGAACATCAACGACGTCATCGACATCGGTCATACCTCGCTGGTGCTCAGGCGCGGCGAAGAGTATCAGGAGCGCATCCGACCCTCGTGGTTCTTCTCCAAGGCGTCGGACAAGGGCTCCCTCAAGCCCTATAAGCTGATGATTCTGATCACCTTCTTCCACCTGTTCATGGCGGTGGAGGCGTGCTTCTCCAATGAGGTGCAAAACCTCATCCCGCTGTATGTGTTCGGCGTGATGGCGCTCATCATGTGGACGTTCTTCTGCATCTCGTCCTACGCGCTCAACCGCGTCAACTTCGAGTTAGAGGCGCTGGCGTGTTTTATGTCGGGCATGGGCGTACTGCTGTTGGTGCGGCAGGAGGTGCGATCCTCGATCGTACAGCTTGTCGCGATGACCGTCGGCATGATCGTCTTTGCCGTGATCGTCAAATTCATCGAGGATCCCGACCGCGTCACCAAATGGCGGCTGTGGATCATGATCGGCGCCGTCGGACTGCTGGCGATCAATCTGGTATTCGGCCGGGTCACCAACGGCGCGGCGAACTGGATCAGCATCGGCGGCATCAGCGTACAGCCCTCCGAGTTCGTCAAGATCGCGTTCATCTTTGTCGGCGCGTCCGCGTTGGATCAGTTGCAGACCAAGCGCAACTTCATCGAGTTCATCATCTTCTCCGCTATTTGCGTCGGCGCGTTGGCGCTGATGGGCGACTTCGGTACCGCGCTGATCTTCTTCATGACCTTCCTGCTGATCGCGTTCATGCGTTCGGGTGACTTCAAAACCGTCATCCTCGCGCTCGCCGCGGCAGTGCTCGCCGTGTTCGTCGTGCTGAGCGTCAAGCCCTATGTCGCCGACCGCTTCTCGGCGTGGGGTCATGTCTGGGAGCATACCCAGGACAGCGGCGGTTATCAGCAGGTGCGCGTGATGTCCTATATGGCGTCGGGCGGTCTGATCGGCGTGGGCACCGGCAACGGCTATCTCAAATACATCTTCGCGTCCGAATCCGATCTGGTGTTCGGACTGATCGCCGAGGAGCTCGGGCTGATCATCGCCTTCTCACTGGCGTTCGCGATCATCGCGCTGGCGTTCTATTCGCGCGCGATCACGACCCGTTCACGCTCCTCCTTCTATGCCATCTCCGCCTGCTGCGCGGCAGGGCTGATGGTCATCCAATCCGCGCTGAACATCTTCGGTATCACCGATATCCTGCCGCTGACGGGCGTGACGCTTCCGTTCTTGTCCGCGGGCGGCTCGTCGATGATCTCCTGCTGGGGACTGCTCGCCTTCATCAAGGCGGCGGATGAACGCACCTATGCCGCCAAGCGCCGCATCCCCAAGAGCGTTCTGCGAGAGCGAGGTGTTGACCGATGAAACGAATCATGACCCGCTCGCTGATATTATGGTTCGTGACCTTCGCCTTTTTGGCGGGCACGATCTACCTCGGCGTGATCACCGTCATCAATCATAATAAATGGGTACAGCAGCCCTTTAACGGGCACATGGCGTCCTCCGCCGATTTGGGCAACGCCGGCAAGATCACCGACCGCAACAAAACCGTATTGGCGCACAGCGAGGACGGCAAGCGCTATTATGCCGATGACAGCGCCACGCGTGAGGCGTTGCTGCACGTGGTGGGCGATGAAAGCCTGAATATCTCCACCGGCATCCAGAGCCGTTACCGCACCAGTCTGTCGGGCTATAACTTCGTCGTCGGCGCGGGCTTGCCCGAATCCCTTCGTCCCAACAGCGACATCAGCCTGACGGTCGACGCGAAATCCTGCCGCGCGGCATATGAGGCGCTGGGCAGCCATAAGGGCGCGTGCGTCGTCTACAATTATAAGACAGGCGCGGTGCTCTGTGACGTCAGCACCCCGAGCTATGACCCCGCCGATCCGCCGACCATCACCGAGGATAACGAGAGTGAGTATGACGGCGTGTATCTCGACAACGTCGTGTCCTCGACCTTCACCCCCGGCTCGACCTTCAAGATCATCACCGCCGCCGCGGCGATCGAGAATATCCCCGATATTGACAGCCAGAGCTTCACCTGTAACGGTTCGATCGACATGGACGGTAACCCCATCACCTGTGAGTCCGCCCACGGCACCCAGAGCTTTTCACAGGCGTTCGCCAACTCCTGCAACTGCGCGTTCGCACAGATCGCGGTGCAGGTCGGTGAGGAAAAAATGAAAGCCACCGCCGAGAAGCTGGGCTTCAACAACGACAGCTACATGATGAGTGAGATCCCCGTAGCGACGAGCCATTATGACGCCACCGGCGCGGGCAACAACGCGCTTGCGTGGTCGGGCATCGGTCAGTATACGGATCTGGCGAACCCGATGCTCATGGCGATGATCTCATCCTCCGTCGCTAACGGCGGCACCGCCGCGTCACCCTATATCGTCAACGACGACGGCAACCTGATCAATAAGCTGAACATCACCATCAATAAGAACAAGGACGTCAACATGATCTCCTCCGACACCGCCTCCAGGGTCAAGGAGCTGATGACCGCCTCCGCCGACGGCTACTCAGCGCGCGGCGTCAGCATCGCGGGTCTCAAATTCTGCGCCAAGACCGGTACCGCCGAGGT
>ONUI01000029.1 GCA_900320995.1 uncultured Eubacteriales bacterium | reverse complement strand
TGTGATATTCGGCGACTTCGCACACCCTACTGAAAACGGTTACGCCGCATACAGCAATAACCTCGCTCCGAGGATCGCAAGTTATTACGCTAACAGAAGAATTTGATGAAAAGGGGCGATACCGATTAAATGGTAGAACAAAGCAAAGCATGTCGACTCACTCGGCATGCTTATAGATTAACAGAAACAGAAAGGATTGATTTTAATGAAAGAATTTTTCCACGTTTTGATCGCCGGAGCGCTCGGAGCGCTGGCGGCATATTTTAATGTACTGCTGATCCCTTTGGTCGTGCTGGCGGTCGTTATGGTGATTGACTATGTCACCGGTATGGCAGGCGCGGCATACAGCGGCAAGCTCAGTTCGCGCGTCGGCGTTCTCGGTATCCTCAAAAAGGCAGGATATCTGGCGCTCGTCGCCGTTGGTATGGTCGCGGATTATTTGATCGGCTCCGCACTGTTGAAGATCGGCATCGATCTGCAGATCAACTATTGCTTCGGTATGATCATCACGATCTGGCTGATCATCAATGAGCTGATCTCCATTCTCGAGAATCTCGGCGAACTCGATGTGCCGCTCCCGGGCTTTTTGGTCAACATCATCAAATCATTAAAGAATAAGGTCGAAGAACACGCAGAGAATAAGCCCGACGATGATATAAAGGAATAGGGGTGATTAGATGCCGAAAAGATTATTTATCAGTCAGCCCATGAGGGACAAGACAAACGAACAGATTGAAAAGGAAAGAGAAGCCGCCATCAAGAGCGTTAAGGAAAAATACGGAGATGATATCGAAGTTGTCGACAGCTTTTTCAAAGACGCTCCGCATGACGCAAGACCGCTTTGGTTCCTTGCTCAGGCGTTGGCTAAGCTATCCACCGCTGACGTCGCGTATTTCTGTAAGGATTGGGAGAACTATCGCGGCTGCCGTATTGAACACACGTGTGCTGCTGAATACGGCATTGACGTTATCGAATCGTACAAGGAGGATAGCGATGACTGAAAAGGAACTGCTTGAGCTCGATGGAGTGACTGAAAAAACCCTTGAAGCTCTCGAGGGTAGCAAGGGGGAAGAGGATGAGTAACAGCTCACTGGTCAATCATACCCATTGGTCGCCGCACCATTATAATGGTCGCAACCACAAAATCGACACGATCACGATCCACTGCGTAGTGGGGCAGTGCACGGTAGAAGCGCTTGGTAATGTTTTCGACGGCAACATTGAAGCGTCGTCCAACTACGGCGTAGGCTATGACGGCAGAATCGGTCTGTACGTCGACGAGAGCAATGCGGCGTGGACTTCCTCAAACTACGCCAACGATAACAGGGCGGTCACGATCGAGGTTGCTTCCGATACATACGATCCTTATGCGGTCACAGACGCGGCGTATAATGCGCTGATCAAGTTGGTCGCGGATATCTGCCGCCGTAACGGTATCAAGAAGCTGATCTGGAGCACCAACAAGAATGATCGCGTCAACCATCTGAACGGTTGTAATATGACCGTTCACCGTGATTTCGCGAACAAGAGTTGCCCCGGTGATTATCTCTATAACCGTCATGGGCAGATCGCCGCAGCCGTGAACAAGATTCTCGGGTCTGGCAGTAGTGACGATAGCGATTATGACGGCGGTAGCGGTCAGAAGATCTATTTCGATATTTCCATGCCCTATCTGGCAAAGTCCGGCTATATTAACACCGGAGAGGAAGTCAAGACGGTACAGCTCCTGCTTAACGCCATGCACTACGGCGACCTCGAGGTGGATGGCATTTTTGGCAACGCTACCGATCAGGCGGTCAAGAAGTTCCAGAGATCAAGAAATCTAGATCAGGACGGCATCGTCGGGCGTGATACTTGGCGGTATCTGTTGAAATGATATTGACAAAAGAATAAGAACTGTTATAATAATGATAAAGCCGACCGCTGAGTTTCAATTGCTCTTCGGTCGGCTTTATCTGTTTTTGGAGTATGCACCGCCGTATTGTGTGATGATAATTTTCGCGAGCGCGGGGTTGGGGTTCTTGATCTTGACCGGGTATTGCAGTTGCTTTTCGTATACAAACATAGTTAACCCTCCGTATCCCAAGGCCACGGGTCTTTGACCCAAGCCCATGTGTTGGCGTCGTTTTCGCATTTGGTCAGCGGACCGAATTGCGCTTCAAATTGTGTTATCAGCGGTTCGAGCTGACTTTCGTATTCCTCACGCTTCTTCAGCATTGCTGTGTCACCCGGATGGGTATCGAGGAATAGGTCGATATCGGTGACGGCAAATTTGAGAGTGCCGATCTTTTTGAGCATCATATCGCGTTCAGTCATTGTCGGCACCTCCGCATTTACTGCCGTAGAACGGCTTGTGCAGCGCGCGGAACAGCGTTCCGTTCTCATATCCGAGCACCGCCTTGCACATCTCGGGCTCATACGGCTGGTAGGGGATGTATGCCATTGCTTCGGTCGTATCCTTCGGTAACGGCATGACGCCGTATTCAGCCATGATCGTTTTCCTGTCCATGAATCATTCTCCTTTTGCTCCGATCTGTCCGGATGGTGTCAGAACGACGCGACAGATCGGAATGATGATGGCGATTCGCCACAGTACATACTATGCCGAGGTCGGCGGAATGCGAGTATGATTCTCAGTGGTCGAGAAAGAAACGGCTTGTCATCGACAGCATTTTTCAGTTTCTGATTGATTCCCGCGTTTGATTGTGATAGAATAGATATCGGTGATTTTATGTTGATCGATACTCATGTGCATATCGGAACGATCCTTGATTTTGAGATGCGTGAAGAGGATGTTATCTACTCCATGAACCGTTACGGGGTGGATTTCTCGCTTGTGTCCGGCGTCAACGCGGCTGAATTTGATCACAACGGTCAAAGGATCCCCGACGCCTTGCAGACGCCTCAGAATCATGTGTTCGAGAGCACCCTTCGTTTCGCGCGCCGTTATCCCGACAGGATCGGCGTGACGCCATGGATGAAGCTCTATGCGGAAACGCCCGATGATGAATTCATTCGTTTACTGGAGGAGAACCGCAAGCTGGTATACGGAATCAAACTGCATCCGTTCCATTCGCGTGTCGCGCCCGATGATCCCCGTGCCGAGGCGGTGTATGAGATCGCGCGAAGGTATCATCTGCCGGTCGTTTCTCACACCGGCGGCTGTGAGGAGGCGCGTTCCGTCCACCTGTACAATGCCGCGCTCAAGCACCCAGATATTAACTTTGTGATGGTGCATATGGATCTGGGATCCGATAACAGCGAGGCGATCGAGTTGCTCGGTAAAGCGGATAACCTGTACGGCGATACGACATGGGTGCCGGTCAAAAGCACCCTCAAAGCGATCGAGCGATGGGGGAGCGGTAAGATCCTGTTCGGCTCCGATAATCCCATCGACGGCGCCGATACCTATCTGCATAACAAGACCGGTGACAGATCGCTGTATCAGGAATACTTCAATGAATTCCGCGCGATGATCTGCCCGGAGGATTATGACAACATCATGTATCGCAACGCGGCAAGATTGTTTCATATCGATCTGAAATAGTCGTTGCGTGCTGTTTGCGGTTTCGCAAACACGATGATACAAATCGTCATTACGAGGCGATGAGCCTCCCTTTCCTAAGGTACCCCCGTTGGGGGAATGTCCAAAGGACAAGGGGAGATTCCCCTGTTAGGGGAAATGTCCGCAAAGCGGACAAAAGGGTCGGCTGTCTTCGCAGAAGAAGCCGTTTCCGGCGAGGAAGGTGCCGCGGCGATCTCAACCCTATAGAATGTCATTGCGAACCCTGACACTCGTGTCGGGGTGTGGCAATCTCAACCATTAATATTTGATTAAGGAATTATACTATGTTCAGAAGAATTACGGAAAACGACTGGGAACTGTACCGTCATTATGTCGATGTGTTCTATCACACCGATGTGGTGAACGCGCCCGTACCCGAGGAAAATTATCGCGCCACCTTTGATGAGATGCTGCGCAGCGATGCCTATGTCAAGGGCTACATCTTTGAATGTGACGCTGTGCCCTGCGGATTTGTGCTGCTGTCCAAGACCTTCTCACAGGAGGCGGGCGGTGTGAGCGTGACCATCGAAGAGATCTACATCGATCCTGAGTACCGTTCACGCGGTTTGGCGACAGAGTTCTTTGATTGGCTCAAGGCTCAGCCCGGCATCATGCGCCTTCGTTTAGAGGTCGAGGATTACAATGAGGGCGCCAAGCGTTTATATGAGCGCATGGGCTTTGAATTGTTGCCGTATTTGCAGATGGTGATCGATAAACAGCGGCAATGATCGGAGCGTTCATATTCTGTTCATAATGTGTTCATATTTCTTTTATGTTCGTTTCATATAGAAGACACATAAAGGTTTTATGATAGTAATAGATTTAAAAAGTGTATCGCGCCGCTGTACGGCAGCGTGACAGGAGGTATATTATGTCTGATAATCTGTATGAAAACTTGAACTTCCCCGAGGAAGAGGATCATAATCAGCCGACGCCTGAGACCCCTCAAGAAGCGGCTGAGAACGAAAACATTCCTGCTCCCGATCCCGTCCACGAAGCGGAACCGGCAGAACAGACCGCCGTTCCGCAGGAACAGCAACCGGTACAGCAGCCTGTAACTCCGCAGGAGCAGGAGCCGATTCAACAGCCTGCAGAGCCGCGGGAACAGCATCCCTATCACAATCCCTATGTTGATCGCGCCAACTATCAACAACCTGTTCAGTCGAGAGAGAATGTGTATCAAAATCCGTATCGTCCTGTCGGCACACCGTCATACAGTCGCCCCGAGCCCACTCCGACGCCGAGTCAGCCGGATCAAAACCTGAACGACGGCTTTTATCACTACAATACCCGCGCTACGGAAAACAGCCGTAATATCTATTCCGGCGCTCCCAATATGCCGCAAAGACCGGAGAACAATTGGAACACGACGAACACTTCGGGCGGCGGTCAGAAGAAGGATAAAAAGTCCGGCGGCGGTATGTCAAAGGGCGGTATCGCTCTGCTTCTCATTATCTGCATCATCATTTCCGGTCTTGCCGGTTTCGGCGGCAGTATCTTGGCGCAGAAGATCAGCGCTTCCAAGTATGAAAGCAACGACACCGGCACGATGGTCATCCATAAGGTGGAGACTGAAAAGGAAGACGCCGAAAAGACGGTCGACAAGTCGACTGAGACCATCACCAACGAGGTCGCGGATACCGTCGTAGAGATCACGACCGAGGTCATGCAGACCAGCTCGTTCTACGGTCAGTATATCGCTCAGGGCGCGGGCTCCGGCGTCATCATCAGCAAGGATGGCTATATCGTTACCAATAATCACGTGATCTCCGGCGCAAGCTCCATCAAGGTCACGACCCGCGGCGGCGACAGCTATGACGCTAAGCTGGTCGGTACCGACGCCAAGGTGGATATCGCGCTGTTGAAGATCGAAGCATCCGATCTGCCCGTAGCGGTATTCGGCGATTCCTCCAAGCTCGCGGTCGGCGCGAAGGCGGTCATCATCGGTAACCCCTTGGGTACACTCGGCGGCTCCGTCACCGAAGGTATTATCTCGGCGCTGGATCGTTCCATCGTCATCGACGGCAAGACCATGCACCTGATGCAGACCGATGCGGCTGTCAACCCCGGTAACTCCGGCGGCGGTATGTTCGACGGTCAGGGAGCTCTTTCGGGTATCGTTGTCGCAAAATCCTCTTCCGAAGAGATCGATAACATTGGTTTCGTCATCCCGATCAACGACGTTATCGAGATCATCGATGATCTCAAGGATTACGGTTATGTTCGCGGCAGAGCGGATACCGGTATGACCTTCATGGATCTGTCAAACAATATGTTCGCGTGGTACTATTTCGGCACCAATGACGCGGGCGTTTATATCGCTTCTGTAGAAAACGGCTCCAATGCCGCCAAGGCAGGCTTTGCAAAGGGTGATCGCGTCGTATCCATCGACGGTAAAGAGATCACCAAGTCCGAACAGATCACCAATACTATCAGTGACAAATCCGCAGGCGATAAGGTCACATTCGAGATCGACCGCGGCGGAAGCAAAAAGACGATCGAGCTGACGCTGGATGAGGACGTTCCCGATCAGAACAACACGAACAGCAACAGTCAATCTAACAACAATAACGGCAACGGCGGCAGCCAGGGAGGCAATCCCTTCGGCGGCTTCTTCGGCAACAGATAATTATTCTTCAATCAAATAAGGATATCGCTGTCATGAACCGATAACGTTGTCCCGAAAAAGAACCCCTGTCACTTAAATGGCAGGGGTTTATTGGCTCTGAGGTCGGTGTAATAAGTATGTTGGGCTACTCTTTTGATTTATTGTTCATATTATTATCAATATTAATTTGATTATTACATACTGATATGATAAAATGACAGTATAATGTTTGTAATAGACAGCGGGCGGATCAGATATCGGACATTAATTGAGTATCTCCGATATTCGTATGATGCAGAAAGCCCGATTCATGATAGTCAGAGGTGAAATGAATGCTTCACATAAAGAAAGCAGTCGGAAATCGTACAGTGCGCGCCGTGCTCTGTATTCTATTCGTACTGATCCTCAGTACTTCGGCTTTTTCCGTATCTTTTATCGCAGAGGAAACCGACACCAAAACGGTGAAGGTCGGTTACTATGAGAATGAGGTTTTTCAGGAGGGCGCGAAAGAGGGCGCGATCAAAAACGGTTACGCCTACGAATATTATCGTAAGATCTCCGAATATACGGGTTGGAAGTACGAGTATGTCTACGGTGAGTACAACGATCTGTATGAGATGCTTCTTAACGGAAAGATCGACCTGTTGGCAGGTCTTGCGTGGAAGCAGGAACGTACCGCCGTGATCGGTTATCCCGAAGCCCCGATGGGTAACGAGACGTATAACCTTGTCAAGCATATCTCCGCGGATGATATCACGGTCAATCCCGAAACGCTCAATTCAAAGACGATCGGCGTTCTGAACAGCGCGATGGTCGAGACGTTGAATCAATATCTTGCGACCAACCATATCACCGCTTCCGTAAAGACATATAATGATTATACCGTCTTGTTTGAGTCGTTTGACTCGGGAGAGCTGGATGTGATCGCGGTGGAGGGAGACGGCTCCTACGGCCGCGATAACGCCGAGGTGCTCACTCCGTTTGGCACCTCCTACTACTATCTTTGCGTCAACAAAACGCGTCCCGATCTTTTGAAGGAATTGAATGACGCGCAGTCGACCATGGCGGTGGAGGAGCCGAACTGGCTTCATTCCCTCGGCAATAAGTATTATCCCGCCAGTATTTCGGCACGGGCTTTTTCTCAGGCTGAAAAAGAATGGCTCAACTCCCATGATGACCTCAGGGTCGGTTATCTAGAAAACTATCTGCCCTACAGTGATACGGACAAAGACGGCAACGTGACCGGTATCGTCAAAGACATGATCCCTGAAATGCTTACCGATCTCGGGCTTTCCGACTTAAAGATCACTTATACAGGGTACAAAAGCTATGACGACATGATCGCCGATATCACATCGAAGAAAATAGACGTCGCGTTCCCTGTCGGCGGCGGACTGTATTTCTCGGAGGAAAACGGGATCTATCAGACCATGCCCGTCACCTCCGCTTCGACCGAGCTGGTACATAAGGGGAATTATTCGGAGGATACCACCTCACACTTTGCGGTCAACGAGAACAACCGCATGCAGTATTATTATGTCCGCACCAATTACCCGAACGCAAAAATCACCTATTATCCCAGTATCGACGCGTGTCTGGAGGCTGTTGTTTCCGGAGAGGCGAGCTGTACGACGCTCAACGGTCTGCGGGCGAATGATATCCTGAAAAATAAGAAATATAAGGATCTGGTACTTCACCAGCTGACACGCAACGATGATCGCTGCTTCGGCGTCGAGATCGGTAACGAAGGTTTGTTGAAGCTATTGAACCGCGGCGTCAATGTGGTCGGCAGTGATTACGCGCAGAATATCTCCTATCGCTATACACAGGATCTTTATACCTATGGGCTTTGGGATGTGATCGCGGATCATATGCTGTTGTTTATTTCCGTGATCATCGTGATCAGTGCCGTGATCATCCTTCTGTTGGTGCGCGACAGAATTCGCACAAGAAAACAGATACGCGAGAAAGAGGCTGCCCGTATCCGCCTTGAGGAGAAGAACGCTGAATTGCAGGCGAGCCAAAAGGAATTGGCGCAGACGGATGAGATCATCTCCGACGCGGGCTACGGTATGTGGATGATCATTTTGGATGAGGGCAAAGAGCCTCGTTTGCGAGCCAACGCCAAGATGAAGCAGCTTTTGGGCGTAGAGGATCAAGACTTGACAGAAGAACAGATCTATGAAGCGTGGCATTCCGGGATCCTGCCCGAAGATCTGACTTCGGTAGAGCAAAGCGTACAGGAAATGCTCGAAGGCAAGTTGTCCGAAAACACCTATCGCTGGGAGCATCCGACAAAGGGAGTGCTGTATGTTCGCTGCGGCGGTACGGCGAAAGAGATTGAGCCGCGTCATCAAATGCTGCAGGGCTACCACAGTGACGTCACTGATTTGGTGCGTGAGGAGCAGGCGCAGAAGGAAGCGCTCAAGAACGCGTTGGCTGCGGCGGAACATGCCAATCAGGCGAAAACCATCTTCCTCAATAATATGTCGCACGATATTCGTACTCCGATGAACGCGATCGCGGGCTTTACCGCGCTGGCGGCGTCTCATATCGACAACAAAGAACAAGTCAAGGATTACTTAGGCAAGATCTCGGTATCCAGTCAGCACCTTCTCTCTCTTATCAACGACGTATTGGATATGAGCCGCATCGAAAGCGGCAAGATGACACTGGAGGAAACAGAGGTTCATCTTCCTGCGCTGATCCACGATTTGCGGACGATCGTTCACGCTAATATCAGCGCAAAGCAGCTGGATCTGTTTATCGATACGCAGGATGTGGTACATGAGGACATCATTACCGATAAGCTGAGACTGAATCAGGTGCTCCTGAATATCATGTCTAACGCGATCAAGTTCACGCCCAACGGCGGAATGATCAGCTTCCGTCTGACAGAGAAGCCGTCCGCATCTAAAGATATGACGAAGCTCGAATTCCGTATCAAGGATACCGGTATCGGCATGACCGAGGAATTCCGGAAAAACATCTTTGACGCCTTTACGCGCGAAAAGACCAGCACGGTCAGCGGCATCCAGGGTACTGGTCTCGGAATGGCGATCACGAAAAACATCGTCGATATGATGGGCGGTACGATCACGGTCAATTCCGAAAAGGGAAAGGGCTCTGAATTCATCGTGGAGATCACCTGTCGTGTCTGCGGTCAGGCAATAGAACCCGAGCCGATCCCTGAGCTGAAAGGCTTGCGCGCGCTGGTGGCGGATGACGATGTCGATACCTGTCTTTCCGTGTGTTCTATGCTGCGTGAGATCGGTATGCGGCCCGACTGGACAAATTACGGTAAAGAAGCCGTGATTCGCGCGAAGGACGCGCTGGATATCGCCGACGAATTCAAGGTATATATCATCGACTGGCAGATGCCGGATCTGAACGGTATCGAAACCGTGCGCCGTATCCGCAAGGTCATCGGAGATGACGCGCCGATCTTTATCCTTACCGCTTATGACTGGAGCGATATCGAGGAAGAAGCCTTGGAAGCGGGCGTTACGGCGTTTTGTTCCAAGCCGCTGTTTATGTCGGAGCTGAGAAATCTGCTGGCGGAGCCTTTCAGAGAAAAGGATGATGATCCGAAAGAAACCGCTGTCACGCATTTTTCAGGAAAGCGTGTGCTTCTCGCGGAGGACAACGAGATGAACCAGATCATCGCCGAAACGATTCTGACAGAAGTCGGCTTAACGGTGGATATCGCATCCGACGGAGAGATCGCCATTGAAAAGATGGAGTCGGAGCCCGCGGGCTATTATGACATTATCCTGATGGATATCCAGATGCCGAAGATGGACGGCTATACCGCCGCGAAACGGATCCGCAATATGGATGATCCCGCCAAAGCGAGTATCCCGATCGTCGCGGTCACGGCAAACGCCTTTGAAGAGGATCGCAAGATTGCGCTCGAAGCCGGCATGGACGGTCATCTCGCCAAGCCCTATGATATCCCCAAGATGATGGATACATTACAAAGGCTGTTGAACTGACCATAAAATGACAGACAAAAACTCCCTTATGGTAATTGGATTCTACCATAAGGGAGTGTGTTTTTTTTTGAGCGATTCAATTGATACGGGGATTGTTGATCAATCCTCTTCCTTTTTCAGCGCCTTGAGGATCATGTTCGCGCACATGTAGACGTTACCGCCGCCGAGGGTGATGACCAGATCATCCTCCTGCGCGTTCTCGACGATGTACTTGGTGATATCCTCAAAGGTGTCGATACACACGCTGCCCTCGACCTTGGCGCCGAGGTCGGTGTTGTAGATGTTGTAGGTGTTGGTCTCGCGTACCGGCAGGATCTCCGAGATGATCGCCGTGTCGGGAATACTCAGCGCCTTGGCGAAGTCATCCAGCAGCAGCGCGGTACGGGAGAAGGTGTGCGGCTGGAATACCGCCCAGACCTTTCTGAATCCCATTTCCATCGCGGAGCTGAGGGTCGCGGTCAGCTCGGTGGGATGATGCGCAAAGTCGTCCGCAACCGTGATGCCGCCCGGTGCGCCGAGGATTTCAAAGCGTCTGTGTACGCCGGTGAATTTGCCCAGATTCTCCGCGATCTGCTCGGGAGTCGCGCCCAGATAATGCGCGGTAGCCGCCGCGGCAAGCGCGTTGTAGATATTGTGTCTGCCCGGAACCATCAGGTCGATCTCACAGAGCTTTTCGCCCTTGTGCATCAGGTCAAAGGTTTTGTAAGCGCCCTTGACGTCGCGCAGATTCGCGGCATAGTAGTCGTTGGTCTTTCTGAAACCGAAGGTAATCATCGGGAGCTCAACGTCCTCGATCGCGTCAAGGATATTTTCGTCGTCGCCGTTGTAGACGATCAGACCCGTGGTCAGGTGACAGAACTTGTTGAAGCTCTTCTTGATATTGTCGAGCGTTTTGAAGTAGTCGAGATGATCCGCGTCGATATTGGTGATCACGGAGATGTACGGCGTCAGCTCAAGGAAGGTATCGACATACTCGCACGCCTCGCATACGATGATATCGCTCTGACCGACATAGCTGTTGCCGCCAAGGTAGGGGAGCTTGCCGCCGATGATCGCGGACGGATCAAAGCCCGCGCCGATCAACAGCTGACTGAGCATCGCGGTGGTGGAGGTTTTGCCGTGCGTGCCGGCAATCGCGATCGAGCGGTTGTAGCGGCGTGTCACGATGCCGAGCATCACACTGCGCTCGATAGCGGGGATACCCTTTTCATTCGCGGCAACCAGCTCGGGGTTATCCTTCTTGACAGCGGCGGTGTATACGATCAGCTCAGCGCCCTCGATATTCTCCGCCTTATGACCCATGTGTACGGGGATACCGTAGCTGCGGATGCGGTCGAGGGTCTCGCCCTCGTTGCAGTCGGAGCCTGAGAGGATGAAGCCCTCGCTGTGCAGGATCTCTGCCAGCGGACACATTCCCGAGCCGCCGATGCCGATGAAATGGATGCGTTTGATATTATCTAAAAGATGATCTTTGTTCATTATAATAGCCCCTTATATATCGATAGTATGATGTGAGTTCTTCATTATTCTATGTATGTCTGCACATCCTGTTCTTCTGTGCTACCGTATATCATACCACTTTCGTCATAAAAGTGCAATAGTGAAAACAAATAGTAAATCATATTTCA
>ONUI01000053.1 GCA_900320995.1 uncultured Eubacteriales bacterium | reverse complement strand
ATGACTATTGATATGACTCATAAGGGATAAGGAGTGAGGATCATGCCGAATGACAGAAATGAGCGCCTGGCGGCTGACTACCGCGAGATGCTGCAATTACAGGACAGACCGTATCTGTCGTGGATCGTAACCAAGGGTGAGCCGCCCTTTGCGGAGGAATACCTTCTGACCGTCAGGATCAGGACATACGCGCTCTCGGCGACCGCCGACCGCTACATCGTCAGCACCATCGACAAATGCACGATCCGGATCACGCTGTGGGACTCCTACCCCAAGATCGCGCCGAACACCAAGATGCTCAATATGCCGCCGGTGTTCCATCCGAACTGGTACTCCAAGGGCACCTACTGTCCGAGCACGCTCTGGCAGGAGAGTGATTCTCTCAAGGATTATGTCAAGCGGATGCTCGGCACCCTGACCTATGATCCGTCGCTCGTCGAAACAAAATCCCCCGCGAACTTCAAGGCGGCGGCATGGTTCAACAAAACGCGGGATCGGGAGGAGTTTTTTCCCAGTGACCCTGTCACGCTGACAGAGAATTCACCCGATGAGATCGCAGAGAAAGAACAGCTCGGCGAGATCATCGACAGCTGGGAGATCAAACGATAATCATCAATCATATCATAAGGAGGCGGCGATATGCCCGATATCATTGTCCATACGAGCTTCGGCGCGCAGGTGCTGGAGCGCCTTGCGATCGACGTTGACCGCGATATCTACGACTTCGGTCTGGTCGGTCCCGACCCGTTCCTGTTCTATCGCTTTTATATCGCGCCGTTCCGCCATCGCGTTAACCGCTACTCATCCGTCATGCACCGCGAACGCACGGGCGATTTTCTCATCGAGCTGATCAAGCGCGGTAAAGGCGACCGCGAGGTGTTCTCCTACGCGGCGGGCTTCCTGTGCCATTACGCGCTGGATTCCAACACCCACCCCTACATCAACCGCAAGGCAAAGAACAGCTTTCCGATGCACATGGCGATCGAGCACAAGCTCGACAGGATGAATGGCGGCAAAGTGCGTATCCCGCGCTTTTTGCCCGAGTCGATGAAGGAAGCGGTCGGCGGCGCGATCACCGGGATCTACGGCTGGGATGACGCGTGGGAGAAGTTCAAACAGGGTCATCGCGATATGAAGCCCTTTTACGCGATCGTCACGGACGAGAGCGGATGGCTGGACAGGATCGCCGGTAAAACGCACACCAAGCTCGCGCTGGTATCGTACCGCAGTAAGGCGATCGACGATATGGATCTGCGCGGATTCTACCCGCTCTATGAGAGGGCGGTGGACGACGCGGCGCGGTTCATCAGGGCGGCAGACGACTTTGCGCGCGGCAAGATCGATGAAGCGGCGCTTCGAGAGATCATCGGCAACCGCTCGTATATCGAAGGCTGATACAAGCAAAAGAAGCAGGTCAGGTACGACGCTCGTACCCGACCTGCTTTTTGTCTATTCATTTACAGTTGAAGCAGCAAGGTCAACAACAATCCGAACAGGAATGAAGCGCCGTTGAGCAAGAGGGAGAGCTTCAGCTTTCCGATACGGTCATACGACAGCAAAAACCGATAGATCACGAATTCCGTCACGACCGCAAAAACCTCCAGTGCCAGGAGGATCAGCCATGTGTATACGCTGTGTTCGGAAAAGAGATAGATCGCCCAGTAGTAGCAATAGTTGACGACGGGGTTCGTCAGGATATTCGCCAGCGCGATGACCAAAAGATCTTTTCCGCTGTGCACCCTGAGCGCCGCCGCAAGATACAGCTCAACGATCAGCGTCGGGATCAGGCTCCTCAACAGCGATATCAGGATCAGTCCCATTAATGTCTGAAATGATCCTGTCCGTCATTGCGGAAGGGATCTTCTTCATTTCTCATACGCGATCCGTTCTGTTCACGATACGGATCGTTCATCGCCGCCTTCTTCTTTTTATTCTTAATGATCAGCATCACGATGATCGCGATCAGAGCGACTGCCAATATCGGGATGACGATATACAGCGTGTGCAGCAGCGAGTTGGAAAAACCGCCTTTGGCGGTCGGCGCGTCTGTCGGTGCGATCGTCGCTGCCTGTGTCGCGGCAACCGTGGCGGGTGCTTTTGTGGCTGCCTGAGTAGGCGCTTCTGTCTCAGCCTCGGTTGCGGCCTCAGTTTCGGGCTCCTCATACACCGGCATAGGTGCGGGAGGAGGCGGCGGTTCGCTTGCCGATGTGTATGGCATCGCCACATCCGCAGGCAGGAACAAGAAAAGATCGGTATTCATACTCATTTTTTCTCCTATCTCTATATCCTATTATGATAAGATCGGTCACCGGTCGGCGTTACGATCTCGGCTGTTCGTTTTGTTCTCTTGGATCCGTTTGATCCTGATTCGGCTGCCCGGCCGCGGGCGACCCATAAGGCATATTGGGGATGGGAGGCACGGCGACAGGCGTTTTGCGCTTCCTGCTTTTCAGCACGATGAGCACGATCACGCCGACGATCGCCGGTAGGATAAAAAAGACAAATACCGCGATCAGCGCCAGAGCAGTCGGATTGACCAAGGGCGGCATGGCGGCGTCAGCAAGCGTAACACGAAATAGTGTCATATGTCATTCTCCTTTTTCACTGTTTGAAGCGATCCTGTTTCTTCGGGAATCGCGGTCTGATCGGACGGCTTTTTCTTCGGCTTTGCGCAGATGATCCACAGGATCACGACGCAGGGTACGGTCAACAGCGTGATGATGATATCATTGACCGTCACGCTTTGGACGCGATAGAAAAAGAACGGCAGCGAGCCGGCAAAGAGCCCGAGGGTCGTAAAGCCGAACGCGATACCGGGGTAGTGCCGCAGACGCGATACGATCAACGCCAATGTGACCGCCATTGTCATGCTGAACAGCGCGACGCCGATCAGCGAGATCTCCATCTGTTCCGCGCCGAAGATCATAAAGGGCAGCGCGCCGACTGTGCTGATCAGGGCGGTCAGTCGGATACCGATCTTGTCCGCGAGGATCCCGCCGAGTCCCTTTCCGACGCCCATGCTGCAATACAGCAGTACCGTTTGCAGCTCCGTCTTGTTCCATGTCGTCGGGATGCTGTAGCCCATATAGGCGCGAACGATCACGACAAAGGTCGCCAGCAGTACCACGGCGACGCCATTGATCTTCTCATTGGAAAAATGATATTGTTCAAGGTTTTTCTCTCCATCATCCGTCTTCAGCTTCTCGGCAATGAAGATCGGGATCAAGGTCAGCAGATTCAGCGCCAATATCCACGGAACCTCGACCCCGTGGGTCGATAGGAGCTTTCCCGTGACGACGCCGAAGGAGCCGCCCGATACAAATACCGCGCTCGGAGCGATCTTGCCGGGTGAGGAACGGAGCGTCAGCTCGGCGCCGTGGATATGGACAAGACAGTTGCCCAACGCGACCGAGATGATCACGATGATCGCGTTGACGTCAAAATGCAGCAGCACCAGAGAAAGGGACGTCAGCACCGTGCCGAAAACAGCAAAGTTGACGCGGATCCCTTTGTCACGCAAGAATCCGAAAAAGCCCTGCGGCACAAACGCCAGTGAATCATACAAAAGGCATAAGCCCCAAACGATAGGCGTGCTGAAATAGGAGGTCAACACATAAAATGAGGTGATCTCCACCAAAAAATGGATGATAAAATAGAGCAGTCCTACCTGATTGTACCTCTTCATAACAGCCCTTCTGTACCGCAAACAGTGACACGTTTGTGTATAACTCGTTTACTTTTTTATTTTACCATATCGGTTTCTGTCATGCAATCCAAAAAAGCGGGATGGTATTTATGCAACCTGTACACATGATCCGGCGTGAATTGACAACCCCGCTTGCGGTAGGATATAATATCGGTGAGGTGAGCCATATGCTGACAAAACGCAAAAAGGTACGTAAATACATCCGGTTCTACGGTCAGGTGCAGGCGGTAGGCTTTCGCTGGCGCGCGATGCAGGCGGCGCAGCTTTACGGCGCGACGGGATGGGTGCGGAATGAATATGACGACTCCGTATCGATGGAGATACAGGGCACCGAGCGGCAGATCGACGACGTGATCGCCGCCCTCGACCGCGGCTCCTACATCGTCATCGAGCGCATGGAGGTCAAAAAACTGGAGCCTGTTGAGGATGAAAACGGTTTTCGGGTGAAGTATCATTAAAGGTGTTTTTCCCTTCGGTCGGACAGTTTTATATCAACCCTCAGTCACTTCGTGACAGCTTCCTCGCCGGAAACGGCTTCTTCTGCGAAGACAGCCGACCCTTTTGTCCGCTTTGCGGACATTCCCCCAACAGGGGCACCTTAGGAAAGGGAGCCTTGATCGGTTGAGATTACCACAGCCCATGGCGTTCGTGCCATGGGCTTCGTAATGACATTTTATAATGAAAGGGAACGGTGAGCTCCGTTCCCTTTTTAGGTTGTCGAAAAAGCACATTAGTCAGGAACAGTACGTCTATCGTCCTCCCTCTGACGAGGGAGGTGGGCTTGCTTGCGAGCTCGGAGGGAGAGATAACGAAGCGTTACAGAAACACACCGATGATGGACCCAAGCCGTATAATCAGTATCATTACTCACAGTATTGAGTCATGCGTTTGCATGCTGTTGTACAGTTGCGTTATCTCTCCCCCGCGAACAAAAGCAGATCACACTTTATAAGATTCTGCCCGCATGCCCCCGTGACACGCGTGTCCGTCAGAGGGAACTGCTAACTTCTTTTCCCGCTTTTGCGACAAAAAACCGCCGCTGTGGGAGAGCGGCGGTTTGGATTTATGGAAGTAACCATACCTTAGCATAGGAGGATATGAGAAAGGTTATTCCACATCTTTATTCAATTGTTCAAGCGGAATCTCCTCTCCGCTCTCACTTCAAGCGGAGCGATCGAGGTCATGCATGAGCCTGACTTTCATCTTATCACCCTCGACAAAGATGTCGACCGCGTCGATGTGTTTGTCGGGGTGCGCTTTGACAAGCTCGCTGACATACATGTTGATAATTTTGTCGGATACGTGTTCTCCTTTTACGTTGACCTTCATACAATCATCTCCTTCAATTATTCGAACAGTTGTTTTATTTCCTACAATTATATTTTAGCAGAGAACACGTGTAATTTCCAGTTACAGGTTGCCCATTTTCATATCAGTTTGTTAACGGTTAATTCCTTTTTGAATAAAAATAATGTCACTTTGTAACCGTTAATTCCCATTTGAAAATAAACGATTTTTTAATATATTTTGGAGAAAAATAACCGCAAAACACAAGATTTTGTATCTTCTGCAGGAGAAATTTATATTTTTTCATAATCGAAAAATAGCGCGATCCCGGGGTTTGCGCGGTCAAAATGTTCGAACACTCGCAAGGGTAATTTGCGGTTGCTTTTCTGTCGGCGCCTCTCTCGGAAAGGGGAGGCTGTTTACGGTTCACATTTGCCGCAGCGGGTACAGCCGTTGCAGATGATCTTCATGCCGCAGGTTTGGCACTTGTCGGAAAAGTACGGCTGATAGCGGCGCTCCTCGCGCAGGGGCAGTCCGAGCAGGTTCGTGAGCTTGAAGTCGATCGGCTTGCCCTTGCAGCTCAATCCCGACTTAAACGCCTGACTCGCCTGCAGCTCGCTGCCCTCGATGTGATACATCCTGCCGTCCTTGACAAAACGTCTGCCTGTGCCGATAAAGGCAAAGGTGACGTTATATTCCCTGCACTCGTCGCTGAGCCGCTTGACCCACTCATAGTGACACGGCCGCGCTCCCGCGTAGTTCTCGCCGTCGCAGATCACCTGCTCGAGTTGTCCGCTCGGCAGATATTCCTTCAGGCTGACCGCGCCGATGAAGGGCGCGCACATGACGCCCTTATGCTTGAACGGCAATGTCAACAGGATCGGGATGCGCTCGTCGGCACGGCGCTGGTTCTCACAGCTCACATTGAAAAAGACGTTCTCCCAGCCGTCGCCCCAGTCAGACGGCAGGCACTGCGCCACACGCTCGGGGCGCTTCGTCAACAGGAAAAATACCACATCGGGACGCTGGCGGATGATGCTCCACGCTTCGTCACGCCACAAGTCCGCTTCTTCCAGAAAGAAATCCGAGGTCATGCACACGCGGAGCTGTTCCCCGCTCTCGACCTTGTAGCGGCCGCGGCGATCCTTTGCCAAGGGATAGCGAAATCCCGATTTCGTTTTGTAGATATCCGCGCCGTTTTTGCCGCGCTGTTCATCGAGGAAGAACATATAGCAGTTTTGACATCCCTCACTGCACTTTTTGCAGCCGTGCCACGGGTTCCATATATCGTGCATAAATCCACCTTCTTTCCGTTTGATCCATCTTTATTATATCTCATATCGTGTGAAAAGCAAAGAGCATTTGACCGCGATCCGCAAAAAAAGAGCCGGTGATGAACCGACTCTTCCGTTATCATATTGCATTTTGATCAGTCGATCGCCCGAAGGAGCTTTTCGCCTTTTTTGACGGCAAAATGATTGACCGCCCAGCCGACGATCAGGACGATCGCCGTGATCACGAGACCGACCGTCATCGCGAAAGCACCGGTACTGTTCAGGTATGACGAGAACATCAAAACGATCATGAACGCCATCAGCAGGATCACGCCGATCACGACCGCGACGATATTGATCCAGCTCAGCTTGCGGGACAATTCTGTTTCACTGTCCCAGTTGAAACGCGGCTTTTTCGCGTTTTTGAGCAGCATGGCGTTGATCAGGATCAGGTTGGTCATGAACGCCGCCAGCGCGCCGACCAGGATCACCCAACAGCTCTCAACGGCGATAGTGCCCATGATCAGGCAGACAACGCCGAGGATCACGACATAGAGGACGGAGCCCAGCGAGCAGATCAGCATCGAGTAATTGCGCTTGCTTTTATAGTAATCCTTAAAATCGACGGGCATGGTCTTGAGCATATCAAAACTGCTGCCCTCGCGCGAGAACGCGGTGACCGCCAACACATTGAAGCCGCAGGCGAAGCACGCCGACATCACACCGATCAGCACCGCGATGAGCAGCGCCGGCGATGTACCAAGGGGCAGCTCTAACATATCGAGATTCAGCTGCTTACCGAGCAGAAACGGCAGGATAAAGAGCACCGGCCAGATAAAGGTCATGGCAAAGCCGTAGACCAGATAAGCGGGATTGCGGCGCGTATGCTTGCTCTCATAGCCCGTGAGGGCTTTAAGGGCGCTGACCTTCTTTTTGCCGCTGAGCGATTCTTTGGTGACCTTCTTATTATTGGTACCGGTGTTCTGCATGGACAGCGCGGTGGACAGGTAAAAGAGCTTGACCGCGAGCATCGCTAGCGCCGGCGCCGCCAAGGTGACGACGAGGCTGATCACAAGCCCGAGGAGATCGCCCTCAAACATAAAGCGGCACATAAAGCCGATATTCGGGAATCCCGACGCGACCGCCGCGATCGACGAGACCGCCGCCGCTGCCTCCTCGGAGTTGCCCGATTGCATTCGGCTGTTGACAAAGATATAGCCGACAGTCAGCGCCAAAGTGAACAATCCGCCGAGCACCACCGTGATATCGCGGTTACGGATAAAGCCGAACATGCGGAATACGATCACGACCAGCAGCGTCGCGACCGACATGCCGAACAGCGGGATCAGAACGCTCGACAGCACCACGCCGATAAAGTACGGAGCGCCCGGCGCCTCTCTGAGTCCGAATCCGATACAGATGGTGTTGAGCAGCATCACGCTCAGCATCAGCGGGAACTGCAGCGACACCGCCAGCTTCGCGGTGACGATCTGCCCCGCCGAAAAGGGCATGGGCAGCAGCACGGACAGGTCATCCGCCGTATACAGCACCGTCACGATATTCTTGACGGACAGCACAAAGCTCATCAAAAGAACGATCAGCATCAAGGTCTGGGTCAGACTTTTCAGGTCAACAAAGGGAGCGACAAGCGGTTCGATCAGGTAGGCGACCATCGCGAGGAGCGCGATCAAAAACACCACGCCGACAGCGGCGAATATCTTAGCCGCCTTGGGCGAGATCAAAGCGTCCTTGCTGCCAATCGTCGCCTTGCCGTTGCATTTTTGCAGAACGGCGATCAGCTTCCTGACCTTTTGGAAGCTCCCTAAGGTTTTTTGACGATCCATATCGATCACATCTTCTTGCAATTATTGCGCACGATGAAGTAGACCGCGAGCATCACGATGAGGACGCCGATCAGGACGATCTTGCTGATGATGGTCTCGGGAATGATCTTCTGGTTCTCCAGATATCTGACGACCCCGTAGCCGATGATGACCAGTCCGGAAACGATGTTCAAAGCAGCGTTCAACAGCTTCAGGGTCTTAGCGCCCTTCTCCGAATACTCAGCCAACTTCTCTTCTTCACGCGCGCTCATCTTTCCGGTGAGGATGATCCTGACGCCCGCGATAATGGTGAAAATACCTAATGCCCCTAAAACAAACGGCCAAATCTGACTCATACTGTTACCTCCGAATCTTTAGTTTCTGTTAATTCAAGGAATATATTCTCTAAGGACGCCTGCGACTTGTGGGTCGCTTTGAGGTCGTCCAAGGTACCGTGATAGAGCAGCTCGCCGTGCTTGATAATACAAATCTCGTCACACAGCTTTTCCGCCACCTCGAGCACATGGGTGGAAAAGAACACCGAATTGCCCTTTTCGACATGCTCTCGCATCATCTGTTTGAGCTCGAACGCGCTCTGCGGGTCAAGACCCGTCAACGGCTCGTCGAGGATCCAGACAGACGGACTGTGGATCAGCGCGCCCATGATCATGAGCTTCTGACGCATACCGTGCGAGTATGACAGGATGGTGTTGCCCAGTGAATCGTAGATGCCGAAGCGGTTGGCGTAATCCTCGATGAACGCGGCTCTGCCCTCGACG
>ONUI01000220.1 GCA_900320995.1 uncultured Eubacteriales bacterium | reverse complement strand
CATCGGGCGATTCTGATTGTTCTTCTGAAAGTTGCCGTTTCTTTTCGGCTGAAAGTTTTTTGTCATAAAGATTACCTCTCTTTTCTTGGTTTAGTTTTTCTCGGTTGTTTGTGAACGGTCTGACCGTTCTTGGACTTGTACCCCTGCTGGGGCGGTGTTTTTGTACGCTCCTGTTCGCTGAGCTTACGGTTCTGCTTCTTATAGCGTTCCAATTCCGCTCTCACGGACGGCTTACGCTCGGAATCCGATTTAGCTCTACCCTGATCAGTGCGCGTACCGCGTTGCTCGTAGCGCTTCTCTGACGGAGGGCTTTTTTCCGTCTGCGCTGCCATAGGGTTTTCGTGAGCGTTCTTCTCCTTTTGGGTAGGAGCGCTCATCGCTTCTTCATAGACACGCTGACCTCTGGATTTTTTCGGGACATCCCTGTTAACAGCCTCACGGTCAGCCTTATCCTTTTCGACCTCATTGACGATCGCAGCCTTATCGACTGTACCGAGTGAGAAGCGGTCAACGATGCGCTGAATCTTGGACGCGTCCTCTTCACGCACGATGATATCGACATCGGCGGTGGGAGAACTGTTGGTGCGGTCACGAAGAACGTTGTAAAGAACGCCGTAGCGCTTCGCGTGTTCCATAAAGGTTTTCAGATCCTTCTGCGGGATCGAGAACACCTTCAGGGGCTTGCCGGATTTGAGCATACTGGTCAGCCGCGCCTTGCCTTTGGTCTTATGCTCCTGTTTCAGAACCGACATCAGCAAAGCGGCGACGTTCTTCGCTCCGGTACCCGTAAGCTTGGCGACAACTTCAACGCCTTCCAGATACATACGTACTACCTGTTCGGCAGCTTCACCGCTGTTGTTCATGCTGTTTCACCTCTTTTGTTTTGGTTTTTTCTTCATCTGCGATGGCTATCGCCAAATTACGGCTCATCTCATCCGACCGATCGGCGATACCGTCGCAGAGGTTTCTCTCCCTACGGAGAACTTTGAGCCTTTCATTGATAAACGAAATCTGCTCCTTTGCCTCAGACAGCTCTCCATCATCAATCTTTGTTCTTATCTTATTTCGCAGGAGCTTTCTGTCGGCAGTCAGAGAATTGATCTCGGAATCAATCTTGGCTCGGTATGAAAAAAGCTGCTCAAGCGTAGAGATGTTCTCTCTGCCGAGCAGCCTCGTTTGGGCGGTAAGCTTATCCAGCTTCAACCAATCTTCACGGAAGATGTAGTGGAGCTTTCGAGGACTTACCTGTTGATATTTCGGTAGGTAGCCGAGCTTGTAGCAGTAATGCAGATACAAGCCGTATAAGCCGCCGACCTTTTTGATTTTGTCCTCCCTTGTGGGGAGTCGGTATTGGCGCAGAACGATCACCGCAGGTTGGAACGGTCGCAGACCGAGTCGGTCATAGTTTTCATTCAGCCTGCGCATGATCGCCTCGTTGGAATATTCCTCTCCGAGCTTATACAAGCGGATCGGTTTGTTATATCCTTTCGGGATTACCGTCCAATACTTACGGTTAGCGCTCAGCTGATACCGATAGCCCATCTCATCAAGTCGGTGCATCAACTCCGTCTTGTTGCGGCTCCCCCTTATCGCCTCGTCGAGATTCTCACGAACCATGCTGTAACGAGTAGGAATACCCGCCTTCTCCCGGTGATAATAATATGAGTTCTGTTTGGTATAGTCGGGATTCGGATCATAGAACAATCCAAACTCCCGACAAACATCATCGGCGATATGGCGAAATTTGATCCATGCCTTTTCTTCGTTCTGCAATCTCTTTCCGTCGATAAACGAAACGGAGTTAATAACGAAATGACAATGTAAGTGATGGGTATTCAGGTGGGTAGTCACAACGACCTGAAACCGCTCACCCCATACACGCTGAGCGAACTCCATGCCGACCTGCTGGGCAAGCTCCGGGGTGATATCCTGCTCCTTGAAGCTGAGATAACCGTGATAAGCCTGTATGCCATCTTCCTTGCCATACTGCTGCTTGATCATTACAAATTGTTCTCTTGCCTCGGCGGGGTTGCAGTTGATACCATCCACATAGAATTCCCGCTCGGTTTTTTCTTCGTTCTCCGCGTAAGAGAGAACGTCGGCGAGCGCCTGATACTGCTCATCGGAATAATCTTTCTTTTCTGTCTTGTCGGGATTAGCAGCATAATCAAGCACCCGCTTCAACGAATAGCGGACGGGCCAGATTTTGCTTACTGCCATTTCACATCGCTCTTTTCCGGCTGAAGAAAACGGCGCTCGATATCCGACCTGAATTTTTGCCACCCCTCGATTTCTTTTCGGAGCATAGGTACGTCGATGAAGTTCATCGTGTTTGCTTTTTTCAAAAGCTGGTTGAGATTGTTGCCAATATAGGATAACTGACGGAGCGCATCATAGAAATACATATCGGGCTTTTCCTTCGGATGGTAGCCTTTCAAGAGCATACGAATCAAAGCGGCTTCCGTCAAACAAGTTGACTCCGCTTTTGATCTCAAATCGTCAGCTTCTTCTTTTGATAACCAAAATTGCTTCTTAATACCTTTTCTCATTTATTATCACATCCTTTCGTAGGGGTATTAGGGGAACGGAGATTCCCCTAACAAGCATTTACTGTTTTACGACTGTGGGAGTACAAACAGTCTGCTTGTTAAGATTGAACATGGTTCTCCTACTATCGAGATAGTGAGTGCTTCACACGATCATTCAGCTCTGATCTCTTAGCGTCATTGAACATCACCGACAAGGTAGCCGGTGATGCGGCGGATACGGTGAAACGGTACGCTTTCATATCTGTATTTGACATCGACATAAGCGCCGTCCACACGGAATTCAACAGAGTAAATCTGTTGATCCGGATGTTGTTTCTTCAGCTCATCCAAGTAACTGTCGATCTCATGCTGACTGAGTTCTCCGTCATGGACTTTGATCTGAATAGCCATCAATCTCACCTCCTTACCGCTCATGACCGCGAGCAGGCGGCTTTTCCGGGATCACCATGATCTGTCCGCCGAGCTTCATAAAGCTCTCGGGATATCGGAATCTTTTGTTATACTTGTCGATCATCTCAGGTGTCAAGCTTTGGAACTTTTCCGATTCATAGGGAGCGTTCGCCAAGAAGAATTGACCTGCAATGATGTCGATCATCTCACCTCTTTTGCCGTCGCTCTCATCATAGATTGCACGGTTGAGGGGCATACCGTTCAGCTTACCTTCCTCGTTACAGATGATAGCTACCTCGTCATCAAAGGGCATATATTCTTCAATATACCCTCCGACAAGATGCTGCATCTCCTCCAGCTCAGGCTTGATATACATCAACTTCGGCGGCTCACCGGGAGCGATATACAGCACAGCGATCTTGTCCTCTGCGGTAATATCCTGTGTCTTTTCGGAATCAAAACTGACCTTTTTGAAGCCGATATCGTCGACGAAAAAGCAGCCCTTCTCTATTCCTTCGGGAGCCTCGACGATCTCGACGACATCCGATACGGACATTGATCTGCCGCGATATTCTTCGGGATGATCGAGATTGAACTTGCGGAATATGTCATTCAGCGAATAGCAATCCACGTTTCCGTCGAAGACCTTATCATAGAGATCGCTCTTGATTTCTTTGCTCTTGAATATCTTTTCGAGAGCTTCAAGGCTCTGAAAAATGCGCCTCTTGACAGGGTCATCACGGTCGGTATTGATTTGATAAATCTTGATATTCATTGTTTTTCACCTTCCTTGGTAACGGTTTATTGATAATTGTTTTCGGCGATACAAACACAAAAAGTCGTTGAAATCCTTACCGCTCGGCGGTGGGAAATCAACGACTTTGTATCTGTCTTTCAATTTGTTTTCAATGACTTTTTCGGCTGCTCTGCCCTTGGAATCGTTATCAAAATGGATCACGATATTCTTTGTATTCGGGTGCTGCTCCAGATAACGATCGAGGACAGCGGGAGTTCGTCCTTGTCCGGGATTCTTGCTCGGAGCATATACACCTGACAGGGAAATCATATTATATTTATGATAATCCTCGCCGCCCATTTGCAGCAGCGTCGCAAATGAAAGAAGGTCGATTGCACTCTCGAACAGGTGGACGGAATCGCCGTTACCATCCGCCAGTCGAAAAGAATATTGCTTATCACTGCCCGAACAATCGCCCAAAACGCGCTCGCCATTGGTCGCCCGAAAACCTGCATAGCGCGGCGTGTTGGTATTGTCATAGCCAACAAAGATTACGCTGTGATACGGTAGGCTCTCGTAGATCATACCTCTGGTGATACACTCATCAACGATCCTTTTGTTTATCCCGCGTGAGCAGAGATAGCGGATCGCAATGGAATTATTGGATGCTTTCTTGGGCAGTAGCAACGGTTGTTTTGTCTTTGGTTTTTTCGTTTTCGGGGTGATTTCTGCGGCAGGAGGCTGACGCGCCCGCTCACCGCAGAGCAGCTCAACGGCATCGACAAACGGTTTACCCTTGACCTTGATCAGATAGTCCAGAGCCGTGTAACCGCCATATCCCTGCGACCACCACATCCACGCGCCGTTAGATATTTTCAGGCTGTCATGGGTGCGGGTCGAATAAACATCGGGAGCGATTTTGACGAGTTCTTCCGGCTCATACAATCTGAGATAGGTCAGCAAATCCATCTGCCGAGCCCGAGCTACCATCTCCGGTTCTACATATTTTTTCATGACAATCTTGCGACCTCCGCCTCGACCGTCATGATTGCGTCCGCTATCCTTTGTGTGCTGACGCAATAATCAGCCGTATCGATCACGCCTTCGATTAGGTCATCTACCGCGATCAACTCACGCGAGTCTATGCTCCGATAGATCGTATCAAGGGGCTTATCTACAGTAAGAAGTCCGCGAATTTGATCGGTAGTCAAGATATCAAGACCAATGCAGGACTTGATCTTTTCACGGACAACATACTCTTGCGCATGGCTGAGAATATAAGCAGGAGGCTGTGAAAGCAGCTCCGCAATATACTCTCTCTGCTCTTCTCTGATTACCCTGCAAAGAGCACAAAACAGGTGTGTTGATTTATGCGTATTCATAATTGTTTCTCCATTCTTTTAGTATAAGAATTATGTTTTATCTTGTGGTGCGAGAATCTCGCTGACGGTCGGGAACATCGTCACCTACGTCCGATTGCTCGCCGCCGACAAGCTCATTGTCGCGTTTATCTACATCCAAAAGAGCGTTCAGCTCATTCAAACGAGCCGTTTTGGTCCGCAGTTCTTCCTCCTGAGAAAAGGGTTTTTGTACTTCGACCTTAGCGGTTTCAAACTGCTTTTGGATGTTTTCAAGGTCTGACACAGCCCTCTCCAAACGCTTCTCCATACCGTCCAGCGCATTGTCCAGACGGGTGATATTGCCGTGAACATCGACGCCGAGCTTGGCATCATGGGCTACTCTGCCCTTGAGACGGATACCGTACTGCCGACCGACTGTATCAAAATACATCTCCATATTGAAGCCGCGATAAGAGCCGAGTTGGAAGGCGTTGGACGATTGCATCGCCTTGCAAGCATCAAGGATCGCTTGTCCCGCCTTAGCCTTATCATCAAAAAAAGCACCCTGAATCTCCATGCCGACAAAGGTATCGTCGGTAGATCTCGGGTGCTTCTTTACAACTTCAATATCCTGTTTTAAGCCGTCGATCAAGCCGGTATAAAAGGCTATCTTCTCAGGATAATACTTGATGATCTTATCCTCCAAATCGTATTTCTCAGACAGGAATCCCGCCTTGATCATCTGGAGCTTCTGGACTTGGATATCCAGATCCATCTTCTCTTTGATATAAGGATTGCCGGTGGCAAGCATCTTGATCTCGGCATAGGACAGCGCCGTTTGGTCAACGTCCTCGGCAGTACGGACAGGAGTTTTGGATGTCATGATCTGAGCGCAAAACTTCTGTTTGCCCTCGACAAGCTGATACAGATACGCATCAAAGGTTTCCTCGGTGACATATCGGTAGATATGCACTTCGGGATTCTCGTTGCCCTGACGAATGATTCTGCCGGATCGCTGTTCGAGATCCGACGGTCGCCACGGGCAGTCGAGGTCATGCAAGGCGATCAGCTTGTTTTGAGCGTTAGTGCCTGCGCCCATCTTTGCGGTCGAGCCAAGCAGCACTCTGACCTCGCCCTTCCTGACCTTGCGGAACAGGTCGAGCTTTTGCGCTTCGGTCTTAGCATCATGGATAAATGCGATCTGATCTTCGGGGATTCCTCGGTCGATCAGCTTCTTGCGGATGTCCGTGTAGACGGAAAACTCGCCCTCACCTTTCGGGGTGGACAGGTCACAAAACAAAAGCTGTGCTGAGTGTTGTTCGGCATTTTCATCCCATATCCGATACACATTATCCACGCAGGCGTTGACCTTACTGCCGTCATAATCGTCTAACATCGGGTTTAGAAGGCGCTGATCCAGTGCCAGTTTTCTGCCGTCGTTAGTGATATTCAGCATATTATCCTCCGAGGAATCGACCTGACCACCGCGTATTTTCTCGGCTCGCTCACCGAGTCCAGCGACCATTTCCTTTTGCATTTCGGACGGTTTCACAGCGATATTGTGGTAGTTTGCTTTCGGCACGGGAAGGTGCAGCATATCCGAAGTCTGGATGTCCGCAACCTCACGGAACATCGCCATCAGCTCAGGCAGATTATAAAACTTTGCAAAGCGCGTCTTGGCTCGGTAGCCTGTACCTTCGGGCGTCAGCTCAACCGCTGTGATGGTCTCACCAAAGGTTGAAGCCCACGAATCGAAGAACTGGAGATCGTTTTTTACAAGCGTTTCATACTGCAAATACCGCTGAATCGTATAAAGCTCGACCATCGAATTGCTGATCGGCGTACCGGTTGCGAACACTGTTCCACGGCTGCCGGTCAGCTCGTCCAGATAGCGGCACTTCATAAAGAGATCGGATGATTTCTGCGCCTCCGTCTGTGCGATACCGCCGACGTTCCTCATCTTGGTATAAAGATAAAGGTTCTTGTAGTAGTGACTTTCGTCAATGAACAGGCGATCAACACCGAGTTCTTCAAAAGTCACAACGTCATCCTTGCGGTCTTGTGCTTCGAGCTTTTCCAGCTTTGCTTTGATGGAACGGCGGCTCTTTTCAAGCTGTTTTACCGTGAATTTATCTTCTCGTTTACGACTGAGCGATTCAATACCTTCGGTAATTTCCTCAAGCTGAGCCTGCAGCATCATGATCTGACGTTCTTGGCTTATAGGGATTTTCTCAAATTGAGTATGACCGATAATAACAGCGTCATAGTCGCCGGTGGCGATACGTCCGCAGAATCGGCGGCGGTTCTTTCGCTCAAAATCCTTTTTGGTAGCGACAAGGATATTCGCCGCGGGATAGAGCTGCAAGAACTCCGCTGCCCATTGTTCGGTTAGATGATTAGGAACAACGAACAGTGACTTATTACACAAGCCGAGTCGTTTGCTCTCCATCGCCGCGGCAGCCATCTCGTAGGTCTTGCCCGCGCCGACCGCGTGTGCAAGCAGCGTATTGCCTCCGTAAAGGATATGGGCGACAGCGTTACGCTGGTGCTCTCTGAGTTCGATTTCGGGGTTCATACCGACGAAGTCGATGTGGGAGCCGTCATATTCTCTCGGGCGGGTGTTATTGAATTTCTCATTATACAAACTGCAAAGGCGCTCTCGTCGGCTTGGATCAGACCATATCCATTCCTGAAACTGCTGTTTGATCTGTTCCTGCTTGGCAAGAGCAATAGCTGTTTCCTTTTTATTCAGGACAGCCTTCTTCTTTCCAAAAGGATCTTCCTCGTAATCATAAATACGAACGTCTTTCAGATTCAGCGTTTGCTCGATGATCTGGTAGGCGTTGATCCTGTCGGTACCGTAGGTTTTATACGCTTTGACATTGGTGCGGTCATAGGTTTTATTCTCGATATTCCACTCACCTGTGATGGGCACCTGTGATGGGTGAATAGTGAACCTTCATCTTCCAACGTGCGTAGTAAGGAGTATCAAGAAGCTGATAGACAAAGTCCTGAACGTCCTCGACCGGCAACCATGTCGCTCCGAGTCGGACGGAGATCTCAGAGGCTTTTAAGTCCTCCGGCTGAACCTTCCGTAACGCTTCCACGTTTACGGCGTAGTCCTGCGGATAGAGCTGTGCCGACTGAACAGCGACCTTGAGCTTTTCACGGACATTACCGGACAGGTATTCGTCGCTGGTCAGATATTTCACCTCGTGGTTGTTTCCAAAGCCATACAAAGGATTCAGAAAGATAACACCTTTCAGATCCTCATACAGTTTTTCTTCGGACAGTCCCGATAGCTCTGACATATAATCCATATCCACTCTTGCGCGTTCCGCCATCGAAACAGCGAGCGCCTCCGACGCGGTATCTACCGAGGTGATCGGCTCATGCGGTCGGATGGTACGCTTGGTGAAAATATCCGCCTTGCGCTCCAGATTCCCCTCCTCGTCAAGCACCTCTAAGGATGAAACAAGCGAATAAGAGCTGTCCATCGAGAAGGCTGAGTTATTGGCGCGGGAGTTGATCAGACCATATTTTTTCGTATAGTTATCGTATAGGTTATTCAGCCGTTCCTGCTCC
>ONUI01000171.1 GCA_900320995.1 uncultured Eubacteriales bacterium | reverse complement strand
TTACTATGGGCTGCTCTCAACGAGTGACTTTTCTTTCTGCATCCCTATAGTATCCATCTATAAGGGAGCGGAGGCAAGCAGAGCGTCCGGCTGTCCGCCTTACGGCGTTCGCTCGGACACGGCTGGCGGGCAGTAGCCCGCACCCACTTATACAACCATTATGGAGGTGTTATTATCGCAAAACGAAAAAGGAATATCACATTGTCTATCAGGCTTACGCCAAAGGAAAAGAACATGATTATCGGGAAAGCAAAGGAAGCAGGTTTATCTGTAAATGAATTTATCATCACCTGCTCACAGCGGTTACAGATCGACTGTACCGATTACACTCCCGTGATTACAGAACTAAAACGCATCGGCAACAACCTCAATCAGATCGCGCGGCGACTGAATTCGGGCGGTCATCTGCCGCCTGATTTCACCGAAGTTGTGGAAGGTCAGCGCAAAATCTATGATTTGATATTGGAGAATATGCGCTGATGGCTACGCTCAATTACATTCGCGAGACCAGGCAAAGCGCCTCGGCGATGAAGCGTGTGATCGACTACTGTACACAGGATTACAAGGTGACCGATCCCGATTCGGGGCGGCGTTATGTATCGGGGATCGGGTGTGACGGAGAGAATTCATATACGGAGTTTATGGCGACAAAGAAGTGCTTCGGTAAGGCGAGCGGCGTGTTTTTCTATCAGTATGAACAGAGCTTTTCGCCCGATGAAAAGATCACTCCCGAGACAGCCCACACAGTCGCGTTGGAGTTTGCCGAACGCGCGTGGCAGGGTCATGAGGTGCTGGTGACAACGCACGTTGACCGCCACCATCTGCACACGCATTTTGTGATCAACTCTGTGTCTTATCGGGACGGCTCAAAGCTCCGACAATCGCCGAAAACATTGGAGAAGCTGCGAGCCTTGAACGACGAAATCTGTCAAGCGCATGGGTTGAGTATACTCGAACCATACACCGGAGGCGGTATGCATATCTCCGCACGAGAATACCGCGCCGCAATGAAAGGGGAGAGCTGGAAGTTCAGACTGATGGCTTCGATCAATCACGCGATGGAGAGAAGCGGGAACAGGGAAGATTTCATCAGGGAAATGGAAGGTTTGGGGTATCAAGTCAGGTGGACGGCTGAAAGAAAATACATCACCTACATGTGCCCCAACGGAATGAAATGCAGAGACATCAAACTACACGAAGAAAAGTACCGAAAGGAGATGATGGAGCGTGAGTTCCAATACAGGACAGACAAACAAAACGGTCGAAGATTTGATCACGAAGAATTCGGCACATCTGGAAAAGATAGAGACGGCGCAGGAGCCGAAGATCGTGACGATGCCTTACGACCGCCGACAAGAGGAGATCGAACTCCTGCGGACGGCAGTGCAGTTCCAGCCGACGCTGTATATGCTGATCAAACAGCTGGCAACGCAGAAGGATATGGAGCGCTGTTTGAATCAGACCGTTGCGACGGAAGAAGAGTATATGAGGAAGATGGCGAACAGCTTCTCGGAGAAAGCTCAGACGATGACGAAAGAGGTCTCGGAGCTGTTGCAACAGGATGGGAAGCGTCGCGAGAAGTTTATTTCGGACTGCACACAGGCGCTTCAAACGGAACGGGACAAGCTGACGGCTCAGCTGGACAGTCTCAGGAAACGGACGCGACGGATTTTGATCGCGGTCTCGATCACGGCGATCGTGCTCTCGGCGCTGGTATCTTATCTGGTCTGCCGCGTTCTGGGATCATAGATGACGACAGCGAGGACGAGGAAGAACGCAGAAAACGTATTCAGGCAGAGCAAAACGGCGCCGACCTCGGCGCGCTGATCGGTCTCACAGCGGGACTGGTCACGGAAATACTATCAAGCGATTCTGATAAAAATAATAATGCAGAGAGCGATGAAGGGGATACCGAAGGAGAATACCCCGCAGAAGACGAAAGCTTCACAATCGCTCATAATATGTGAATACTCACAGGAATTTTACCAAAAATAAGAATAGTACAGATCGCATAAACGGAGGATGAAATCTCACTTAATGGCAACGAAAAAACAAACAGTACGTTCGGGTAATATTGAATACGACCGCTGGTGGCTCAGACATTTCGCCACAGTCATCTTTGAAGCAGGTTACTTTGACGAGAAGCAATACAAGGAAATGCTGAACATGATCGAGCGCGAGCTTTCGCGAATGTACCGCAAAGCGGCATAAGGAAAATATTACCGTAAATGGAAACAGTCTCCTAATGCGCGGGAGACTGTTATCCTTTATAATGAAAATGACTGTTTTTATCCGAAATATGATAGCTATTTGAAAAAACATATGGTATTGTTACGTTTACAAAACAAGAAGGAGACGATCGAATGAATATATTGAAAGTCCGTCATCAGATCAAATCCGAGGGAATCAGCTTCTATGACCTGCCCCTGCGCGTCGCCTATTACGCCCGCGTCAGCACCGAGTTCATGGAACAGCTCAATTCCCTTGAAAACCAAAAGAAATTCTTCACCGACTACATCGGCAATATGCCGAACTGGGAGTTCGCGGGCGGGTACATTGACGAAGGTCTCTCGGGTATCACAACCAAGAAGCGTGAGCGCTTCAACGAGATGATCGAGGACGCCCTAAACGATAATTTCGACCTCATCGTCACCAAAGAGGTCTCACGATTCGCCCGCAATACGCTCGACAGTATTCGCTACACCCGAGAGCTGCTCCAAAACGGCGTAGCGGTATTCTTCCAGAACGACAACATCAACACCATCGACGAGGACAGCGAACTGCGCCTGACGATCATGGCTTCGATGGCGCAGGACGAATCGAGGAAGATCAGCTCCCGCGTCAAGTGGGGTCATCAGCAGGCGATCAAGAACGGCGTGGTACTCGGCAGCAGCAACATCTTCGGCTACCGCAAAGCCGACCGCAGGCTCTATATCGACGAGGAGCAGGCAGAGATCGTCAGGGAACTCTTCACCCTGTATTCGACCGGCAAATGGACGATGAAGGGATTGGAAAACTACTTCTATGACAAAGGTATCCGTAACACCAAGGGCAACAAGCTCTCGCACACCACGATGGCGAACATGATCCGCAATCCGAAGTACAAGGGCTACTACGTTGGCAACAAGGTCAAGGTGGTGGATATGTTCACGAAGAAGCAGGCGTTCCTGCCCGAGAGCGAATGGGTGATGTACAAGGACGAGAGCGGCGAGATCGTGCCCGCGATCGTCAGCGAAGAGATGTGGGAGCTGGCGAACAGAGTGCTTGAGATGCGGAGTATTGACGTCAAGACCAAACAGCATAAGACCGTCCACCAGAATCTGTTGACCGGCAAGCTCTGGTGCGCTCACTGCGGAAAACCGTATTACCGCAAGGATTCCGTCAGCCCCAAGGGGACGCGGTGCTCAATCTGGAAATGCTCGAACAGGATCAAAAACGGCGCGGATTCCTGTCCGTCCTGCTCGATCTACGAGAGCGAGATCGTGCCGATCCTCGATGATGTGTTCCGCTCCGCCCAGGACAACATCGCTTCGCTGAGCGAACTGATCCAAAGCCTGTCGCGTGAGCTGCTGCAAAAGGATAACATGAGCGACGTCATCAAACAGCTCAACGATACCGTCGCGACCGAACAGAAAAAGAAGCAGAAACTCCTGCAGCTCAACATCGAGGGCAAATTCCCCGACTCGGAATTCATCCGCATGACTGCGGAATGCGACGCTGAGATCGCCAAAGCGCAGGAGGATATCGACAGGCTGACCGACTCCATCAAGCAGAAAAAAGACGTCAACGACCAGATGGAGCAAATCCGCAAGATCCTGCTCCTCGCGCAGAAAAGCCTGTCGAAAGAGAATATCGACCGCTCGTTCGTCGATCAGTTCATCAAACGCATCACGGTGCATATCGAGAACCCCGAAGCCCACGAAAACCCAGTAAAAATGCG
>ONUI01000017.1 GCA_900320995.1 uncultured Eubacteriales bacterium | reverse complement strand
CGGTCTGAGCCTGATCGCGGTGGTGCTGGGCGCGGATTCCGGCAAAGGTCGCTTCAAGGACGCGGCGGCATTGCTCGATTACGGCTTCGCGAATTTCGAGACGCGCGAGCTGCGCTTACAGGAGGAACTGTCCCCGATCACCGTGGAGGGCGGCATGCAGAATTCTGTGTCGATCTCATGTAATGACTCGACCTATCTCACCTTACCCAAGGGCGAGGGCGGGGGATTGAAGCAGGATTTGGAGATCCCCGAGACCATCACCGCCCCTGTCGCAAAGGGCGATGTGGTCGGCAGTCTGCGCTTCACCCTCGGCGACGAGGAGATCGCGTCCTTCGCTGTCACGGCGGATGAGGATGTGGAGGAAAAGGATTTCGGCAGTATATTGAAACTGCTGTTTCAGTCAATGGTGAAGCTGTAACAGATGTTTAAGCCTTCCCCTCGGGGGGAAGGTGGGCAATTTGCCATAGCAAATTGGTCGGATGAGGGGCATACTTATCCGAAAGATCATTTTAGCAAAGAGTGCGTGGCATTTCCGTTATTCTCGGTAAACACACAGCCTCACCGAGTCCGACATCTATAGGAAAGGTTATCCCCTCATCCGTCACCTTTGGTGACACCTTCCCCCCGAGGGGAAGGCTTTTATATAAGGAAGGCTTATCCGATAGACAAAAATAAGGGCGCACGCGCCCTCAACATCTTGTGTCATTGGTTTGCGTTCCTTCTAAATTTAGAATTCATTCACAATTTATCGGATAAAAATGTTGCAATGCCCGCCGAAATATAGTATAATGCTAGTAATCATATAAGAAGAAGTGTGTATATTTCCTGCAAAGAAACATGAATACACTATATTTCTTCTTGGGAATTATAAGGAGGGTATTTATGCCTACAACTCTTAGTGATAAACATTTACAGGGCTTTTTAGGTTCCGATGAATATGTCGGTATCGCCCCTGCCGTCAAAGCCGCTCATGAAGCGCTTCATTCCGGCAAGGGTCTCGGCAACGACTTTATCGGTTGGCTGAACCTGCCCACAGACTATGACAAGGACGAATTCGCGCGCATCAAGGTCGCCGCGGAGAAGATCAAGTCAAATTCCGATATATTCGTTGTCATCGGTATCGGCGGATCCTATCTGGGCGCCCGTGCCGCTATCGAATTCATCAAGTCCCCGAACTACAACGCGCTGTGCAAGGACACACCGCAGATCTACTACACCGGCAACTCCATCAGCTCCAACGCGCTGGCTGAGCTGCTCGAGATCTGTGAGGGCAAGGATGTTTCCATCAACATGATCTCCAAGTCCGGCACGACCACCGAGCCCGCGATCGCGTTCCGCGTATTCCGCGAGATGCTCGAGAAGAAGTACGGCAAGGACGGCGCGAAGGATCGTATCTTCTGCACCACCGATAAGGCGCGCGGCACCTTAAAGCAGCTCGCCGACCGTGAGGGCTATGAGACCTTCGTCGTTCCGGATGACGTCGGCGGACGCTACAGCGTTCTGACCGCAGTCGGTCTGCTGCCGATCGCGGTATCCGGCGCGGATATCGACGCGCTGATGCAGGGCGCTCGTGACGCGCAGGACAAGTTTGCCGATCCCGATCTTGATAAGAACGATTGCTACAAGTACGCGGCGATCCGCAATATGCTCTATAACAAGGGTAAGACCACCGAGATCCTCGTCAGTTACGAGCCCGCGTTCACCCTGATGAACGAGTGGTTCAAGCAGCTGTACGGTGAATCCGAGGGTAAGGATCAGAAGGGTATCTTCCCGGCGTCCGTTATCTTCTCCACCGACCTGCACTCTATGGGTCAGTACATCCAGGACGGCAGACGCAATCTCTTTGAGACCGTCGTGCTCTTTGACAGCGTGCAGAGAGAGATCAAGCTCGGCACCGATCCCGAGAATGTAGACGGTCTGAACTTCCTGTCCGGCAAGACGATGGAATTCGTCAACCGCAAGGCGTTTGAGGGTACTGTACTGGCGCACAACGACGGCGGCGTTCCCAATGTCGTTCTCACCGTCGACAAGATGGATGAGTATAACCTCGGTTATCTGATCTATTTCTTCGAGAAGGCTTGCGCGATCTCCGGCTACATCCTCGGCGTGAATCCCTTCAACCAGCCCGGCGTAGAGAGCTACAAGAAGAACATGTTCGCTCTGCTCGGCAAGCCCGGCTATGAGGATCAGAAGGCTGCTCTTGAGGCAAGATTAAAGTAAATTTTCTGTACTAACAGACTGTATATAAAAAACAGGAGGAATGATTAAAATGGTTACATTAATTATTGGTAAGAAAGGCTCCGGCAAGACCAAAAAGCTCATCCAGCTCGCAAACGAGGCTGTCGCGAAGTCCAGCGGTAACGTAGTCGTTATCGAAAAGGGCGCGGGACTGACCTATGACGTGACCCACAAGGCTCGTCTGATCGACACCGACGTTTACGGCGTCAAGGGTTATGAGATGCTTCTCGGCTTCATCAGCGGTATTTGCGCGGGCAACTATGACGTTACCGATATCTTTGTTGACTCCACCTTCAAGATCGCTCCCCAGGGCGTTGAGGGTATCGAGGAATTCATCACCAAGCTCGACGCGCTCTCCAAGGAGAGCGAGGCGCATATCACCCTGTTGGTATCCGCTGCCGAGGCTGATCTTCCCACAGGCCTTGAGGCTGTCTGCGAAGAGATCTGATATTGATACTGATACAGAGCCGCTCCTTTCGGGGCGGCTATTTTAGTCGGGATGACGCGCGGGGGTTTCCGCAAAACCCTCGGCGTATTTTATGATCCAATGTACGGTCACAGCGGAGTTGGTGGAGTATGGTGGAGTAAGGTGGCGTAAGGTGGAGTGCGTTTGATTGCCTCCACCATGAAGAAACACACTGTTCATGCGGATTTACGTGTCCTGTGGTGGACTTGGTGGAGTGAATTGGAATTCACAGGCGCTATTCAAAGTCGGTATATATCATTGCGTGACAGTAATATAACAGCGTGAAGATGAATAAGGATAAAGATAAAGTGAAAAGAAGTCCACCATCTCCACCTGACTGCCGAAAAACGGCTTGGTTACGCGGTTTTTCTTTGGTGGACTTGTGCAATCCGGCTCCACCTGTACGCCACCTGTACGCCACCTGTGCGCGACAGACGACCGATGATCGCGGTCGGGAACGCGTATCCCGGCGAGAGTCAAACAAAATACGGAAAAAACCTGACGAATTACAAGATTTTTACTTGACAAAGTCCGGTGGTTTTATTATAATATCAAATAGCGTTTTAATGTAGATAACTGCGTGTTGATTTCGGAGGAGTTATGCTGTTAGATTTGAAAGACATTTTCGTATCCGACGGCGCCTCTAAAGACGTCAGTGATACACTCTCGCTCAGTGATGTTGAGATCGCGGGTGAACATCCATTCACTTCATCTGTCGAGCTTCACGCGCATGTTGAGAATAAGGCGGGCATGGTAACGCTGGAGCTTGATACCTCATTTGAGTACCACACCTCCTGCAGCCGTTGCCTTGTGCCGATCGAGCGCCGTATGGAATATCACTTCTCTCACAAGATCATCGAGAATCTGGAGGAGGATTTCAACGACGACTACATCGAAGCGCCCGACCTGAGCCTGGATTTAGACGAGCTTGCTTCGTCCGATATCCTGTTAGAGCTGCCGACCAAGTTCCTTTGCAAGGGAGACTGTCAAGGTCTCTGTCAAAAATGTGGACATAATCTTAACTTGGGTGACTGCGGCTGTGATAAGAGAGAGATCGACCCACGGCTTGAGGCGTTAAAAGCATTATTAGAGTAAATAATATCGCGGGGAATTCCTCCGTGATCTAAACCTATATTATGTAAGGAGGGTTTTTCATGGCTGTACCGGCAAGAAAACATTCACATGCTCGTAAGATGAAGAGAAGATCCAACGTATGGAAGCTCCAGGCTCCTGCTCTGTCTATCTGCCCTGAGTGCGGTGAGTATAAGGCTCCCCATAGAGTCTGCCCCAACTGCGGCAAATACAACGGCAGACAGGTCATCGCTGTAGACGAGGACTAATCTAATTTTTTGAACAACGGCGGCGGGCGGAATATTTCCGGTCGCCCTTTTGTTTTTAGGCGATACCCTTGAATAAACGTCGATCAATGCGGTTTTCGTATTCGTCGTCATTCCGAGGAGGGGCAAAGCCCCGACGTGGGAATCCCCCTGATAGGAGCAGAATCTTACTGTTTAAGCCATGGATGACAAGGGGATTGCCACAGCCCGCAAATGAATAGTCATTGCGAGGAGGGCGACTGAGCCCGACGTGGCAATCTCAACCTTAACCGATGCGGGCTTCGCAATGACAATGATATTGTAGCGTCGATTGATTCGGCGATTACCCGAGGGGAAGGCTTTTGGAGGTTTGTATGGCTGTTACAATTAAAGACGTATACCGTAACAGCTATGCCTACCGCGCGGGCTGTGAGGCGGGGGACACCCTGCTGTCGATCAACGGGAACGAGATCGTCGATGTGCTCGACTATCGTTTTTATCAGCTTAATTCTGAATTAGAATTAAAAATCCGTGACCGCAAGGGTCAGGTGCATACCGTCAAGGTGCGTAAGCCCGAGTATGAGGAGTTGGGTCTGGAATTTGACACCTATCTGATGGATAAGGAGAAATCCTGCCGCAATAAGTGCATTTTCTGCTTTATCGATCAGCTTCCCGAGGGGATGCGCGAGAGCCTGTATTTCAAGGATGACGACAGCCGACTGTCCTTTTTGTTCGGCAATTATGTCACGCTCACCAACCTGACCGAGCATGAGATCAGCCGTATCATCAAGATGCACATCAGCCCCATCAACGTCAGCGTCCATACCACCAACCCCGAACTGCGGGTGAAGATGATGAACAACCGCTTTGCCGGTGACGCGCTGAAGATCTTAAAGCGCCTGTCGGAGCACAATATTGCGATCAATACGCAGATCGTCTGCTGTCCCGGCTGGAACGACGGGGAAGAGCTCAAGCGATCCCTGCGCGATCTGTATGAGTTGAACGTCAACCTGATCGGCGTGGTGCCGGTCGGGATCACCAAATACCGCGAGGGCTTGGCGGAACTGACGCCCTTCACCGTTGAAAAAGCGTGCGAGACCGTGGATATCCTCGAAGAATTCGGCGAAATGTGTATGGAAACACGCGGCAAGCGCATTGCCTACGCCGCCGATGAATTGTACATCAAGGCGGGTTATGATATCCCCGACGCGTCGTTTTACGGCGACTTTGAGGCGATCGAGAACGGGATCGGTCTGATCGCTCAGCTGCGTGAGGATTTCCGTGACGAGCTTGATTGGCGCGAGGCGGATGCTTCGATCCAACGCGCCGTATCCATCGCCTGCGGCACCTCCGCCGCGCCGTACCTGAGGGAATTGATGGATGAGGCACAGCAAAAATTCCACGGCGTGAAGGTGAATGTCTACCCGATCGTCAATGACTTTTTCGGTGAGCAGATCAACGTCAGCGGACTGATCGTCGGACAGGATCTGTATCACCAGCTCAAAAACAAACCGCTGGGAGACGCCCTGCTCATTTCCTCGGCAATGTTACGATTTGAAAATGACCTTTTCCTCGATGACGTCCATATCGACGATCTTTCGAGGAAGTTGCATATTGAGATCTTACCGATTCATAACGATGGTGTGATGTTATTGAACGCCGTTCTGGGAACAACCGATGAATAAGGATGTTTCCGCGTTAGCTCCGATTTGTGTCAGGAGCTTCGCAATGACAATGATCGGTTAGATTTACTATGATTGCGGTCGTCTTTCGACCTGCAATGACAATAACGGAAGGAGGATGAAGATGTCAAAACCTGTAGTCGCGATCGTCGGCAGACCGAATGTCGGCAAAAGCACATTGTTCAATAAGCTCGTCGGCGAGCGTATCTCTATCGTTGACGATACCCCCGGCGTCACGCGCGACCGTATCTACGGCGACGTGGATTGGAACGGCAGAGCTGCCCTGCTCATCGATACGGGCGGTATCGAGCCGTTTTCGGATGACGTCATTTTGTCCCAGATGCGTGAGCAGGCACAGCTCGCCATCGACACCGCGGACGTCATCATCATGGTGACGGACGTCCGATCCGGTCTTGTCGCTACCGATGAAGAGGTAGCGCATATGCTGATCAGGAGCAACAAGCCCCTGGTTCTTTGTGTCAACAAATGTGATTCTATCGGCGATCCGCCGCCTGAATTCTACGAGTTCTACAAGCTGCCCGTAGAGCCGATCGCCGTATCCTCCGTTCACGGACACGGTACGGGCGATCTTCTGGACGCCGTGTTCAGGGAGCTGGAAAGCTATACGGAGGAAGAAGCCGACCCCGAGGTGATCTCGGTGGCTGTCATCGGCAGACCGAATGTCGGCAAAAGTTCGCTGATTAATAAGATCACCGGTGAGAACCGCTGTATCGTTTCCGATATCGCCGGCACGACCCGCGACAGTATCGACACGATGATCGAGAACAAGCACGGCACGTTCAATTTCATCGATACCGCCGGTATGCGCCGCAAAAGCAAGGTGACCGACCAGATCGAGCGCTATTCCATCCTGCGCGCGAAGATGGCGATCGAGCGCTGTGACGTCTGCGTGATCATGCTCGACGCCGAGACCGGTATCACCGAACAGGATACCAAGATCGCCGGACTCGCTCTTGAAGCGGGTAAGGCGTGTATCATCGCGGTCAACAAATGGGACGCGATCGATAAGGACAACAGCACCATGCCGAACTTCCGCAAGGATATCGAGCGCGATTTTGCCTTTATGAGCTATGCGCCCGCGGTGTTCATCTCCGCAAAGACAGGTCAGCGCCTCGACAATCTTTTTGAAAACATCGTCCACGTTACCAACACCTCCGCGATGCGGATCACTACAGGTCTTTTGAACGATGTGCTGGCGACCGCTACGGCGCGCGTACAGCCGCCGACGGACAAGGGCAGACGCTTGAAGATCTTCTATATGACGCAGGTGTCCGTCAAACCGCCGACCTTCATCTTTTTCTGCAATGACGCTGAGCTGTTCCATTTCTCCTATCAGCGCTATCTGGAGAACCGCCTGCGTGAGGCGTTTGATTTCAGCGGTACACCCATCAGATTTATCATAAGGGAGAGGAATAACAAATGACAGTTGATTTGATTATTCGCACGCTGGCGACGATCATCATCGCGTATCTGCTCGGCAGCCTGAATCCCGCGATCATGATCACAAAACTGAAAACCGGCAAGGATATCCGCACCATGGGTTCGGGCAACGCCGGATTTACCAATGTGCTGCGCTCCGTCGGCAAGGGTCCCGCCATCGCGACGATCGTTTTTGACTATCTCAAGGGCATCGCTGCCGTGCTGATTGGCTGGTGGCTGTTCTCCACACTGACGGTGACCAACGACGTATCTCCCATCGAGTACGTCAAGTACGGACGGTATCTCGCCGGTCTGTTCGTCATCCTCGGACATTCCTTCCCGATCTTTTACGGCTTCAAGGGCGGTAAAAGCGTCGTCACGGCAAACGCTTTGATGCTGGTGGTCGACTGGCGTGTGTTCCTGATGATCCTCGGTACCTTCCTGATCATCTTTGTATGCACAAAGCTGATTTCCCTCGGTTCCATCATCTGCGCGATGCTGTATCCGATCTATACGCTGATCATCACCTATTTCTGTGATTATCTGCCGGCGCTCGGGACAGAGAATGAGCTGAGATTTCGTTTTGTGCTGATCTCGACCGGCTGTGCCTTTTTGGTCGGCGCGATCATTATCTTCCGCCACAAGGACAATCTCAAACGCCTGTTCAGCGGAGAAGAAAAGCGCATCAAAGCGAAAAAGTAAAATGCGATCTGTATATAAATTACGGAATTGCCTGAATCAAATTTTGGGGGTTCAAAATGAAACGAATCGTTAGTTTTGTGATGGTTCTGATCGTGATTGGCGTGACCATGGTTTCCGCCTCGGCGGTCGATTACGGCTGTAATGTCGAAACCAAATCCAAGGGAGTGTATCTCGAAAATCTGGATACCGGCGCGGTGATCCTCACAAAGAGCGCCGAAGAGAAGATGTATCCCGCTTCCACGACCAAGATCATGACCTATGCGATCGTAGCCGATCATGTAACGGATTTCGATAACACGATGGTCGATATCAATGAAGCCGTCTTCAAGGATCTCGATATCGAGAGCACCGTGATGGGGCTCTCGAAGCATGTCGGAGAGAAGTATTCTATCCGCGATCTGCTCTACGGCATGATGCTGCCTTCGGGCAACGACGCGGCGCTGGTGCTCGCGGATTATGTCGGCGGCGGCAGTATTCCCGCGTTTGTCGAGAAGATGAACGCCAAAGCACAGGAGCTCGGATGTACCGGTACGAATTTTGTGAATCCGCACGGTCTGCACGATCCGAACCATTATTCCACCGCTAAGGATATGGCGACCATCACGAAATACGCGATCACCAAGCCGGATTTCATGACGATCACTTCCACTGTCAGCTATACTCCCGCGCGTTTTGATCAGCCGCTCACCAACACCAACTTCATGATGATCAACAACGCCGATACCGCCAAGTATTATTATCCCAATGTCAAGGGCGTCAAGACGGGCTATACCGATGAAGCGGGCAAGTGTCTGGTGACGACCGCCTCCAAGGACGGGCTGACCTATCTCATCGTGTGTCTGGGCGCGGATTATTCCTTTACGGAGGATATCAACTACGCCATGCTCGACTCCTGCGATCTCTATGACTGGGTCTTTGAGAATATGGCGCAGCGTACCGTCTACAGCGCGACTGAGGTCGTCAAGACCGTAAAGGTCAACTACGGTAAGGGCGAGGATAAGGTCAGTCTGATGCCGCAGGGCGAGTTGACAGCGCTCCTGCCGAAGAACTACGATCAATCGCTGGTCAAGGTGGAGGTCGATTGTGAGGACAGTGTCGACGCTCCCGTATCCAGGGGTCAGGCGATCGGCAAGGTCACCGTCACGTATGACGATATGACCGTCGGTACCACCGAGGCGATCGCCTCCAAGGATATCGAGCTCGATAAAGCAAAGGTCTTTTGGTCGAATTTCGCCAACTGGTTCAAGAAGAATTTCATCCTGATCGTCATCATCGCGGTCGTGATCATCATCCTGATCATCATTCTCGCCGTGGCAGCCAACTCGCGCAAGAGAAAAAGAGAACGCGAGAGATCCAGACGCAGATACAGAGATTATTGATCAATATAGCAACACCCCTTTGTCATTGGACAAAGGGGTGTTTTATCATGTTTCAAACAGATTATTCAGCCTGTTCCAGAATCTTCTGCGCGACATAGACGCCGCTGGCGGAAGCGTGGGAGAGGGAATGGGTGACGCCCGAGCCGTCGCCGATGACATACAGTCCCTTGTATTTCGTCATCAGGTTTTCGTCGAGCGCAACCTCCATGTTATAGAACTTGACCTCTACGCCGTAGAGCAGGGTATCGTCGTTCGCCGTACCGGGCGCGATCTTGTCGAGCGCGTAGATCATCTCGATGATGTCGTCAAGGATACGCTTGGGCAGTACCAGACTCAGATCGCCCGGCGTCGCCTGTAAGGTCGGACGCACGGTGCTTTCCGCGATACGGCTGTGATTGGAGCGTCTGCCGCGTTCCAGATCGCCGAAGCGCTGGACGATCACGCCGCCGCCGAGCATATTGCTCAGCATCGCGATGCTCTCGCCGTAGCCGTTGCTGTCCTCGAAGGGCTCGGAAAAGTGCTTGCTCACCAACAGCGCGAAATTCGTGTTCTCGGTCTTTTTGGACGGATCCTCAAAGCTGTGACCGTTGACGGTGACGATGCCGTTGGTGTTCTCGTTGACGACGATGCCGTTGGGGTTCATGCAGAAGGTGCGGACGTTGTCCTCGAATTTCTGCGTGCGGTACACGATCTTGCTCTCGTACAGCTCATCGGTCAAATGCGAGAAGATGACCGCGGGCAGCTCCACGCGCACGCCGATATCGACGCGGTTGGATTTGGTCTCGATGTTCAGCTCCTCGCAGATCTTTTCCATCCACTTCGAGCCTGATCGTCCGACGGAAACGATGCAGTCCTTGCAGTCGTCACAGCCGTCCTTGTGATGGACGCGATAACCGCCGTCGATGATCTCGATATGCTCGACCGGTGTATTGAATTTGAAATCCACGACGTCACAGATTTTGTTGTAGATGTTGCCCAGCACGATGTAGTTGATGTCTGTGCCGAGGTGACGGACGGACGCGTCGAGCAGCTTGAGGCGGTTCTGGGTGCAGATCTTCTTGAAGTCGGTACCTGCGGTGGTATAGAGCTTGGTCGCTTCGCCGCCGTTTTCGACGTTGATCTTGTCGACATAGCGCATCAGCTCCAGCGCCTTGTCGCGCCCGATATACTCGTGCATCGTACCGCCGAAATCGTTGGTGATATTGTATTTGCCGTCCGAGAAAGCGCCCGCGCCGCCAAAGCCCGACATGATCGCGCAGGTTTTGCATTTGATGCAGGACTTGACCTTGTCGCCGTCGATGGGGCATTTCCGTTTTTCGAGCGCGTTGCCGGTCTCAAACACGGCGATTTTCAGATCGGGGCGCTTGGTCGCCAGCTCATACGCCGAGAAGATTCCTCCCGGACCCGCGCCGATAATAATGATATCGTAATTCATGTGTATGATCTCCTCATGGTGTGATAAAGAAGTGAATCAGCCTCCCTTTCCTAAGGTGAGATTCTGTCCGAAACTTGTTTTGGGTTACAGAATCCATACACCGGAGAGGTGTCACGAAGTGACGGAGGGTTGCTGTCAATTCCTTTTGTATTCCGTTCAACAGGAAAAACCTTATCAGAACGTCGCTTCTACGATCTCCTGTCGATTGACATTGATAACGCCTTTGCCGTTGAGCCGGATGACCGGGATGACCGGCAGGCTCACAAAGGAAAGGGTCATAAAGGGGTCGATGTCGGCGGACGCGCCTAATTCCGACGCGGCTTCTTTGAGCCGATCGACGCGCTTTTCCACCTCTTCGATCGTCAGCGTGCTCATCAGTCCCGCGATCGGCAGGGGCAGTGATTCGATGACCTTGCCGTTGTCGACGACGACCATTCCGCCGCCTATCTCACGCACCGCTTCCGCCGCCGCCGCGATATCCTCGTCGCTGCAGCCGACCGCGATCAGGTTGTGCGAATCGTGAGCGACGCTGGTAGCGATCGCGCCGCGCTTGATGCCGTAGCCGCTGATGAAGCCGATTCCGATGTGTCCGGTGTTGTGATGGCGCTCAAATACCGCCGCCTTCAAGACGTCGCGGGCGATATCGATGCCGTTGTTATTCAGTCCGTGCTCAGTCGGCTGGATGATGATCTCATCCGTCAGCAGCTCGCGCTTTTTGAGACCGATCACACGCTGACGCTCCTTGATGGGCAGATACAGCTTTTCGACATTGACAGGCTGCATATGGAAGGAGCGCAGGACTTTCTCGCAGTCGGGTATCGGCTTGACATTGTCGTTGAGGACAGCGCCGTTTTTCGCGACTGCCTTGCCGTCGATATAGACCTGCTCGACCGTAAAGTCGATGAAGTCGCTCAGCACGACGATATCCGCGTGATAACCCGGAGCGATCGCGCCGTAATCCTTCAAGCCGAAGTAGGTCGCCGTGTTGAGGGTACACATTTGGATCGCGTGAGCCGGCTTGACGCCCTTTTCCACCGCCTTGCGTATGATCGCGTCCAGATGACCTTCTCTGAGCAGATCCTCGGGATGTCGGTCATCGGTGCACAGCATCGCCCTGTTACAGTAGGGCGGCTTGCAGATGGGGAGCAGGGCATTGAGGTTCTTCGCCGCCGTACCCTCGCGCACCATGATCCACTGTCCGCGCGCGAGCTTATCAAGCGCTTCCTGCGCGTCGGTACATTCGTGGTCGGATCTGACGCCCGACGCGACATAGGCGTTGAGGTCTTTGCCGCCGAGGAACGGCGCGTGACCGTCGATGATCCCGCCGAATTCCTTAGCGTCCGCGAGCTTGTTGAGCAGTGCTTCTTCACCCTCGCATACGCCCACGGAGTTCATCATCTCGGCAAGTCCGAGGACATTTTTGCGCTGATAATACGGCTTGAGATCCTCAGCCTCCAGCGTTTCACCGCTTTCTTCGAGCGGAGCCGCAGGCACACAGGAGGGCAGGTTGAAGTAGATGTGCATATCGAGGTCTTCACAAAGCCGCATGATATAGTCGAGACCCTCGGTTCCGGCGACGTTGGCGATCTCGTGCGGATCCGCCATCACCGCGGTCGTGCCGCGGGGGAGAGAGCCTCTCTCAAATTGCGCCGGGGTCAGCAGGGTGCTCTCGAGGTGCATATGCGCGTCCATAAAGCCCGGGACGATGATCTTTCCACTGACGTCGATTTCTTCAACGCCGTCATAAAGCCCCAGACCCGCGATCATGCCGTCGCAGATCGCCACATCCTTATGCTCGAGCTGTTCGGTAAAGACATTCAGCACGCTCGCACCTTTGAGCACGAGATCCGCTTTTTCGCGTCCCATCGCTACATCAATGATTCTTTTGAGGTTCATCATATTCCTCCTTTGCCCGCTGTATGTTTTCATATTATCATAGCATATTTTTTATGGTTTATCAATGATTTTTAGTGAATATGTCAAATTGTTTGATCAGTAAAAATGAAAAATGAGTATTTATAAAATTAGTGTATTGACATTTGAAGCACGTTTGAGGGGCGTGTGTCTTTGACGTACGGGTTCAAGTCCCGTCACTCGCACCACAAATCAGGGAACGTCCATACGGACGTTCCCTGATTTGCTTGTACAAAAGAGTGACGGGACTTGAAAGGGCGTTAAGAAAACAGTCCGGCGGACTGTTTTTAGCCCGTGGAGCTGATAATTGGTTCGTCAGGAGCAGCGTACAGTTGACGAAAGCGGACGTATCCTCCATAACCCGCGTAGTCACTCGCACCACAAGTTGTTCACACGGACGTTCCCTGTATTATTCTTTTGTATTCGTTGTATCTGTTGTTGACTTGGTGGTTTCAATTCTTGTTTTAATATCATCAAGTTCTTTTTCGGAACGCAAGAATTTCATTTCATAATCCTTTACTACTTCTTCAAGTATTCCTTTGACCAGTGTTTCAGATTGTGTATTTGCTAAATCTAACAATCCGGCGTTTAAAGCGTCCTCTTGAGCTGCTTCTTCGGCGAGTAACTGTGCCTTGTTTGCATCATCTTTTTTGTCAAAATTAAATAATGCGAACGATTCGTTGTAGTATTTAATACTTTCCGGCAATACTTTGATATTTAGAATCTCTGCATCTGGAATATAGATGTAAACGATTTTGTTTTCATCATCAACTGCAAATTTTATTTTTTTTACATCGATTCCTGCTTTTACCTCGGATTCATAAACCATAACAAAATCGCCTTTGTTAATTACATACCAGCCGCCATCCGAGTATTCTGCTATACCTTTAAGGGTTACCTTTGAAGTGGTTAGCTCACTTGCTGATTCAAGTTTTGCTGTGATAGTTTCTGCCGATAATGAAATCTCTTCGGGTTTAAAAACATTAACCCATTTTTCTTTTTGGGTTTTTGTCCAAATATAAAATCCTCCTACAACCAAAACAAGAATAATAACAATAATAATAACAGAATGAAATCTACTCTTTCTTAGTTTCTTTTTGATTAATTCTTCGGTTCTTTCCGAAGATGTTTCATTGCTAATATTTGTTTCTTTCATAGTGATTGAATCTCCTTTCGACATGTTATCACTATTTTCAACAAATATCAGTTTATCATAGAATTGTTTTTATTTCAAGTTTACATAACCTATAATGTATGTGTATAATTCTATATAGAAAGAATACTTGTTAGTTAATATGCTATATTAGTTTAGCGCTGAATTTTATTCAAATTGTCTTGCTTTGGTTTAGATTACTTATAGAGGTATACCCATGTTTCATGTATCTTTTCCCGGGTTGGGGATCAATGACCTGCCCATCAACCGCGTAGCCTTTTCGATTGGCTCGTTCAATGTATACTGGTACGGCATCCTGATCGCGATTGGTCTGATCCTGGCGGTGACCTACGCCTATTTCAACGCCCGTCACTATGACGTCGACCGCAATAAGCTGATCGACTGCGTGATCGTCGGCATCATCACCTCGATCATTGGCGCGCGTGCCTATTATGTTATTTTCAAATGGGATTATTTCTCGGCGCATCCCGGTGAGATCATCGATATCCGTGACGGCGGTATTGCCATCTACGGCGCGATCATCGGCGCGCTGGTCGGCGGTTTGATCATGGCGAAGATCCGCAAGATGAAATTCCTGCCGATCCTCGATATCACCATGACCAGCTTTTTGATCGGTCAGGCGATCGGACGCTGGGGCAACTTCTTCAATCAGGAGGCGTTCGGCACACCCACGGATAATGTGTTCCGCATGGTCAGTGAGAATACCGGCGGGGTTGGGGTACATCCCTGCTTCCTGTATGAATCGGTATGGTGCGCGCTGGGATTCTTGTTCCTGTTCATTTTCAACCGCAAATTCCAGAAGTATCACGGACAGGTCTTTTATCTGTATCTGGTATGGTACGGCTTGGAGCGCACTGTGGTCGAAGGTCTGCGCACCGACAGTCTGTATCTGCCGTTCCAAGTGTTCGGTTACGATATCCGGGTATCCCAGGTATTGTCCGCTATATTGGTGATCGTCGGTATCATCCTGCTGATCGTCAACCGCAAAAAGGACGACGGCATGAAAGGGAGAACCTTTCCGAAACGAACAAGGGGAGATTCCCCTGCTAGGGGAAATGTCCGCAAAGCGGACAAAAGGGTCGGCTGTCTTCGCAGAAGAAGCCGCTTCCGGCGAGGAGGCTGTCACAAAGTGACTGAGGGATTGTATAAATGTTAGAGCGTGTCACTTGTGTCGCGCGAGTAACTATAAAGAGAGAGGTTAGAAATATGGCTCAGTTAATCGATGGAAAATTAGTATCACAAAGCGTAAAGGACAGGATCCGTGACGAGGTCGCGGTTCTGAAAGAGAACGGTAAAGAGATCACCCTCGCCGTGATCATCGTCGGCGACGATCCCGCGTCCCGCGTTTATGTCAACAACAAAAAGAAGGCGTGTGAATATGTCGGATTCCGTTCGCTCGAATATGCCCTGCCCGCTGAAACCACGCAGGAAGAGCTGATCGCCTTGATCGAGGAGCTGAACGGTCGTGACGACGTCAACGGCATTCTCTGTCAGCTTCCGGTTCCGAAGCACATCGACGATAAGGCGGTCATCGCCGCGATCTCTGTCGAAAAGGATGTTGACGCGTTCTCGTCCTTCAATGTCGGCAAGATCATGATCGGCGACTACGATTTTCTGCCCTGCACTCCCGCGGGCGTCATGGAAATGCTCCATTATTATGATATCGCCGTTGAGGGCAAGAACTGCGTCGTGATCGGCAGAAGCAATATCGTCGGCAAGCCGATGTCCATGCTCCTGCTCCACGAGAACGGCACCGTGACCATGACCCACAGCCGCACCAAGGATCTCGCGTCCTTCACCAAACAGGCGGATATTCTGGTAGCCGCAGTCGGCAGAGCGAAGTTCGTCACCGCCGATATGGTGGGCGACGGCGCTGTTGTGATCGACGTCGGCATGAACCGTGACGAGAACGGCAAGCTCTGCGGTGATGTTGATTTTGATTCTGTAAAAGAAAAATGCTCCTATATCACACCCGTACCCGGCGGCGTAGGCCCCATGACCATCGCCATGCTGATGCAGAACACCTTAAAGGCGTATCATATCCAGAACGACTGAAAACGTCATTGACAGCAGGCGGAGATTTCAACCGTGTAGGGGAGGGGCTTGCTCCTCCCGAGATTACCTTGATTCGATTCGCTTGGTTGTCTGACAAAAAGTTCTTGACAAGAAAAAACCTTTATGATATAGTATATAAGCCGCATACTGTGGGTTTATTAAGTGCGCGTAAAATGCTTTTCCAAAGCAGCTTTGCCGCCACCCGGGAGTAGCGAGTCTAAGTAAAAGGAATGATAAAATGTTCGCAGTAATCGAGACCGGCGGTAAGCAGTACAAGGTCAGCGAGGGCGACGTCATCTACATCGAGAAGCTCGATGCGGAGAATGACGCTACCGTAGAGTTTGACGTAGTCGCTGTTTCTACCGACGACGGTATCAAGGCCGGCACACCTTATGTTGACGGCGCAAAGGTTTCCGCCAAGGTCATCAAGACCGACAAGGCGAAGAAGATCTATGTATCCACCTACAAGCCCAAGAAGGGTGAGAAGAGAAAGATGGGTCACCGTCAGCCTTACACTAAGGTTGAAATCAAGGCGATCAACGCCTGATGATCAAGGTCGAATTTTTCGGCAATGAGCCGGTTTACGGCTTTCATATCACCGGTCATTCGGATATCAACCCCGAGGGTCCCGAGATCCTGTGCGCGGCGGTCAGCTCCGCGGCGTATATGACAGCTAACACGGTGACGGATGTGATCCATCTCGAGCCTGAGTTGCTTGTGGCAGACGGCGATATGTTGCTGAAAGTAAAGACTGAACAAGAAGCGATCAGGTGCCGCGATTTTTTCGACGGCTTGAAGCTTCATCTGAGCGCGATCGCTCAGGACTATCCCAAGTATTTGATAATAACTAATTCGGAGGTGTAAGGTAATGCTTAAAATAAATCTGCAGTTGTTCGCTCATAAAAAAGGTATGGGTTCAACAAAGAACGGTCGTGACAGTGAGTCTAAGCGCCTCGGCGTTAAGCGCGCTGACGGTCAGTTCGTATTAGCCGGCAATATCCTCGTTAAGCAGAGAGGTACACACATCCACCCCGGTAACAATGTTGGCCGCGGTTCCGATGATTCTCTCTTCGCTAAGGTTGACGGCGTTGTACGCTTTGAGCGTATGGGCAAGGACAGAAAGCGCGCCAGCGTTTATCCTGTCGAGCAGTAATGACTTTTGGGGCGGTTCAGATACCGCCCTTTTTATTTGCCTTCCCCTTGAGGGGAAGGTGTCACCAACGGTGACGGATGAGGTGGAAACGTTTCTGCCGGATTCCGTTTATTGATATCTCGGAAAGGTTTCCACCTCATCCGACCAATTTGCTTTGATAAGCAAATTGCCCACCTTCCCCTCAAGGGGAAGGCATTTGTGAGGTTTCATCATGTTTGTAGATAAAGCGAAAATAACGATAAAAGCCGGTGACGGCGGCGACGGCGCCGTTGCGTTTCACCGTGAAAAATATGTTGCGGCGGGTGGTCCCGACGGCGGCGACGGGGGAAAGGGCGGCGATGTGATCTTCGTCGCGGATTCCAATCTCTCCACCCTTGCCGATTTCCGCTATAAGCGTAAGTTTGAGGCAAAAAAGGGCGCCAACGGCTCCGGTGGCAGAAAGTACGGCAAAGCGGCAGACGATCTGATCGTCAAAGTCCCTGTCGGCACATTGGTCAGGGACGCGCAGACCGGCCGCATCATGGCGGATCTCTCCGGTAAAGAGCCCGTGATCGTCGCGAAAGGTGGCAAAGGCGGTTGGGGCAACAAGCACTTCGCTACCCCGACGCGTCAGACGCCGCGCTTTGCCAAGCCCGGTCTGCCCGGTGAAGAATTCGAGGTCACATTGGAGTTAAAGCTCCTGGCGGACGTCGGTCTGGTCGGCTATCCTAACGTCGGCAAATCGACCCTGATCTCGGTCGTTTCTCAGGCGAAGCCGCAGATCGCCAACTACCATTTCACCACTATTAATCCCACCTTGGGCGTGGTGTCGATGGGCGACGGCGTATCCTTTGTCATGGCGGATATTCCCGGTCTGATCGAGGGCGCCGCCGACGGTACGGGTCTGGGTCACCAGTTCCTGCGCCATGTGGAGCGCTGTCGACTGCTCGTGCATATTGTCGATGTGTCCGGCAGTGAAGCGCGTGATCCCAAAGAGGATTTCCGCGTCATCAACGAGGAATTGAAGAAGTTCAACCCCGAGCTTGCCGAGCGTCCCATGCTGGTCGTCGGCAATAAATGCGACCTCGCCACCGATGAACAGATCGCGGATTTCAAGGCGTGGGTCGAGGATCAGGGCTATCAATTCTTCCCGATCATGGCGGCGATCCGCTACGACGTCGATCCGCTGCTGAATCAGATCATCGAAGAGCTCAGTAAGCTCCCGCCCATCAAGGTGTATGAGCCTGAGCCGATGCCTGAGCTGGATGAAGAAGCGTTCGGCGAGGTCAGGATCACCGTTCAGGACGGCGTTTATATGGTCGAGGGCAAGTGGCTGCTGCGGATCCTGCGCGGCATCAACTTCGACGATTACGACGGCTTGTCCTACTTCGAACGCCTGCTTCAGAAGTCCGGCGTCATCGATAAGCTGCGTGAGGCGGGCTGTCAGGAAGGCGATACCGTCTCGATTTATGATCTGGAATTTGATTTTATTGAATAAATTAGTCTATTCGAAGTCCCGAACACGCGTGTTCGAGCTGTGGTAATGACGATTTAGAGATGTTGAGATTGCCACAGGGCGCAATTCAGATTGTCATTGCGAGGAGGAACCTTGTTCCGACGTGGCAATCTCAACCTTAACGCTTGCGCCCTTCGCAATGACTATTATAAAATAATGAGTGATAAAGATGGATGATAAAACAATCAATTCGATTCCGACGCTGAATCTCGCGTTCATCGGCGACGGCGTATACGATCTGTTGGTGCGCGAGTATCTCGTGACTCACAGCGCCGCCCATGTCGGCGAGCTGAACAAGATGAAGGTCGAGCTGGTCAACTGCAAAAGTCAGGCGGCTTTCATGAAGCGGCTCATGGAGCATCTGACCGAGGAAGAGGTCGAGGTCTATAAACGCGGCAGAAACGCCAAGGTCAACTCCGCGTCCAAACATTCGACGCTATCCGATTATCATGCCGCCACCGGTATGGAGGCGTTGTTCGGCTGGCTGCACCTCAAAGGCAGGCAGGAACGCATAAATGAACTTTTCGCGCTTATAATTAATACTATAACCGATTAATGTAGGGGAGGGGCTTGCTCCTCCCGCGGCGTTTTCAACGCCCCTATTAAACCGAAAGCGTGATCCCATGAACTTAACCGACAGAGTACGGCGCCTTTGCCGACGGTACACCTTGGATTATCTCGTGATGATCCTCGGCGCCGCCGTATACGCTCTGTCGGTCTCTTTTTTTACCGCGCCCAATGAGATCGCGCCCGGCGGGGTCACGGGTCTCGCGACCATGCTGAATCATTTGCTCGATCTTCCGATCGGTGCGACCGCGCTGTTGCTCAATATCCCGTTGCTGATCTGGGGAGCGATCGAAAGCGGTCGGCGCTTCATCATCCGCACGATGATCGTCACAGCCGCGGTATCATTGATGATCGACCTGTTCTCACTGTTCCGTTTCGCTTATCACGGTGATCTGATCATCGCCGCCATCTTCGGCGGTATTTTATCGGGCGTCGGACTCGGATTGATCTTCCTGCGCGGCGGCAGTACGGGCGGTACCGATATCATCGCCCGTAATCTGAACCATCGGCTGCCGTATCTCAGCATCGGGAGCATCGTGCTGCTGTCCGACGCGGTCGTCGTCGCGCTGTCGGCGATCGTCTACGGCAGTCTGGAGAACGCCCTGTATGCCGTGATCGCCATCTTTACCTCGTCCAAGCTGATCGACGCGGTCGTGTTCGGACTGTCCCGCGACAACGGCAAGCTGATGATCATCATCACCGCCACGCCGGATGAAGTCGCCGCCGAGCTCACCGGGCGGGTGAATAGGGGAGTGACCGTGCTTTCGGCGCGGGGCGGCTACAGTCATCTGCCCAAGGGCGTGATCCTCTGCGCCGTCCGACCGCATGACGCCTACCGCGTCAATTCCGCCGTTATCGCTGCCGACCCCACCGCGTTCATCGTCACCACCACCGCCACCGCAATCTCCGGATTGGGCTTTTCAATATAAATCGTCATTGCGAAGACCTCAACGGGGACTGTGGCAATCTCAACCGATTTATAATACTCATCATAAATCCCAACATCAGCGTATCAGGCACCGATCTATCAATAACGCCTTAGAAAAACAACGAAAAAGCACACGTGCCCCCTTGACAAATCCTGTTTTTTCCACTATAATGACTCATGTTATGTGTGCTAGTATGCCCATAACCGAAAACCTTGTGCCGTATCGATCGGTACGGCGCCAATAGTCCATAAGGAGGTGTAAACATGGCATTGAAGGCTAATTACGAGACCGTAATGGTATTTTCAATGAAGCAGGGCGAGGATGGCATCCAGGCTCTCATCGAGAAGTTCAAGGCTCTCATCGAGAAGCACGCTACTCTGCAGAGTGTTGACGAATGGGGCAAGCGCAAGCTGGCTTATCTGATCAACAAAGAGTCTGAGGGTTACTATGTGCTGATGAACTTCGAGAGTGAAGCTGAGTTCCCCGCTGAGCTGGATCGTATCTACAAGATCACGGACGGCGTTATCCGCTCATTGATCATCCGCAAGCCCGAGGGTTCCGAGATCCCTGTTCAGAAGGAAGAAGAGCCCAAAGCTGATCAAGCCGCTGAGGCTCCCGCGGAAGCTCCCGCTGAGGAAGCTGCCGAAGCTCCCGCAGAATAATTGAACGAATAAAGTGTGACTACGGCTGTACAGCCGGAACGAAAGGATACCATCATGATCAACAGAGTAATTTTGATGGGTCGCTTAGTAGCCGACCCCGAGTTAAAGACAACCAATACAGGCATCTCCGTCACCTCTTTCCGTATCGCGGTCGACCGCAACTACGTCAAAGCGGGTGAGCAGCGTCAGGCTGATTTCTTTGATATCGTCGCGTGGCGCAGCTCGGCGGAATTTGTATGCCGTAATTTTTCCAAGGGCTCTCTCATCGCCGTAGACGGTCAGCTCCAGTCCCGTAATTATCAGACGAAGGACGGACAGAACCGCACCGCGATCGAGGTCGTGGCTGATAACGTCAGCTTCACCGGTGAGCGCCGTGATACTGCCGGCACCTACGGCGGCGGTTATTCACAGGCTCCCGCGCCGAGCACGCGCGCATACGGCGGCTCTCAGGTAGTTCCCGAGGCTCCCGCAATGCCGCAGCAGCCTGCCGCGTATTCCGCAGGCTCCGCCGACGACTTCCAGGCAATGCCTTTGGATGATGACCTGCCGTTTTAAAATCAGGCTCCTTTTCCAAAGGGAGGTGCCTTGATAGAGGCGGAGGGTTGTCATATTTGAAATGAAACTAATGTAGGGACGAGCATTGCTCGTCCGCGGATGACCGACTCATCCCTACACATCTCTAATTTACGAAAGGAGAACCCAACATGGCTGATAGACCTATGGGTAACAGACGCCGCCGTAAGGTATGCGGCTTCTGTGTAGATAAGGTTGAGCATATCGATTATAAAGATATCGCTCGTCTGCGCCGCTATATGTCCGAGCGCGCTAAGATCCTGCCCCGCCGCGTTACCGGTACCTGCGCCGCGCATCAGCGCGACCTGACCACCGCGATCAAGCGTGCGCGCCAGCTGGCTCTTTTACCTTATACATCTGACTAATGTTTGTGACCAAGGCTCCCTTCGGGGAGCCTTTTTGCTTTATCTGATAAATTGGGGTCAGAATAGGGGAGACCACTACATTTTGTGTTTGTGCACGAAAGGACGAGCAAATAACTGTATGATTTACACAAAAACTCAAAATAATTTTAAAATTCTGTAACAATTTATTGACTATTTGACCTCGATTTGCTATAATGCTAATATCAATAATTGGATGATAAGGGTTACTCTGCCTTTTTGTAGCAAAAATGCATCAAAATGAACGATTTTATAACGCTGAGATCGCGTACATAAAATTGCCATTTTGTGCATTATGCACAAAAGCGAAAACCTGAATTTGTTCGATAATAATGAGAATTTTGGCAAATATTCAAAATGCATATATGCAGCATAAAGCTGCATAAAAGTTTGCCGAAAGAGCAGGGCACTTGATGTTTTCAATGTGCTTTGCGTGATCAAACGGTAATTTTTTTATCTGTTACGGTTGTCCATACGAAACAGCGTACAAGTGCGAGGAACGATGTCAGGCGAAAAAGCCGAGAGGCAGATTTTGTATGAATTGCACAAAATTTATCATTCGGAGCAAGGGTCAGTTTTTGCCTGATATTTGACAGTTAACGGGTGTGATCATTCCCTATCCCCCGAGGATAGAATGAAGCGCTCCGTGTCCGTGACCGAACGCTTTCAGCTGTACCGAACGGCAACACCTCAGTAACAAAAGGGAGGAATCTTTACATGAAAAATAATTTCGACCGAACAAAAACAGCGACCGCAAGGTTCAGCACGCGCGCTATCGCGATGATGCTGTTCTTTGTCATGCTCATCACCGCGATCGGTACCGGCTCTATGCTGAACACCTTTGCTGCTTATATCAGCGAGCATGCCGATGACGGCGCTATATCCACAGCTGCTGCCCAAGGCAGTGATATCGCAAAGGGCGCTATCCCGGCTGAGGATGACTCTGCCGACGCAGCCCCCGATCTCTCCGGCTTTGAAGAGAATGAGATCGTGAAAGGTCTGAAAAACAGTGTCGATGCAGACTACTTCGTCGATGAGGCTCCTATCTCTCGCGGCGGCAAGGATGTTATTCTTGCTGATACCGGAGCATCGGTTGATCTTGCCGGAACCGGATATACAGCCGGTGAATTTGCTGTTGAAGGTTCTTGGGATAGTTATACTACTCACGAGATGAACGGCAGTACCGGCTACACTCATAATTTCACTTCAACAGGTACATACTATATTCAATTTAAAGCCGATAACACCGATCTCTTCTGGGCGGATAATGTGACCATCAGCGACTCTATCCATGACTATTTCATGCAAAAGAAAACCGGCAGCACGACGATGCAGATCACTATTCCGAGAACCGGTGATTATGTCTTCAAATGTACCGGTTTGGATGGCGTCGGCACTTCGCCGAAATTCCAGATCGATTATCCTCCGGAAGATCCGGCTTTAATCACATGGACCGTTGCCGGTGATAACACTACGCTCTTCGGCACGCCTACATGGGATGAGACGAAAGTTGCCAACGAATTGGCATTGCAGAGCGGCGGTACTTACGACGGCAAGTACACCAAATCTTGGAGCAACGTATACCTCAAAAAAGGTGATATCAAGTTCAAGGTTTTGAAGAATCATGCTTGGACGACTGCGTATCCCTCCAGCAATAAGGTCGTCACCATTCCCAGCGCGGGTTACTATAACGTTGTTGTCGTATATGATAACAGCGATCATTCCGTCAATATGTACTATGAGGCTGCGGCAACTTATACATTCGCGCTCGGCTCAACAGATAATGCGACGGTTACCGCTACATACGGTTCAACAACTGTTAATGAAGGCGGAACTATCTCTTCTGTTCCCGGCGGTGTTGACGTCAATATCAGTGTTACTCCCGACTCCGGCTATAAGGCTACCGGCGTTACTACCGATCCTTTTGCTACAGTTACAGGTTCGGGTGAGTCCTGGACTGTCACGATGCCTACCGCTAACGTGACTGCTACCGCTACTGTGGTGGAGTATTCAGCTCCCACCAAGCGCGTATATTTCTATAACAAGTTCACCCAGTATCCGATGGTTACCATCTATGCGTACCATAAGGATTCAAGTGGGATAACAGATGAGATTTTCGGTCCGAACGGTCGTACCATGAACAAAATGGATAATTCCGACCTTTGGTACATCGATCTGCCCGAGGACGCATACATTGTCTTCAAGGGTGAAGGTTACTCCACCGGCGAGCTTGCGCCGTTGCAGGATCATGATAGTGAACCGAAATACATCCCCGGCCCCTCCAAAACAGCTCCCGGCACAGGCGGATATTGGGGAGAGTATCTTGCTCGCAATAACGTTTACTCCGTATCGGACGGCACTACAATGAGTGCTGAAAACCTCTATACCAGTATCAACGCCACCTTTTTTGACTATTATGTTGATAGTGAAGTAACCAATGGATGGTTGACGGGTATTACAAGTGATAGTGATTACAACGGTTATACACATGATACAAACAATGACCCATATCGCGATATGTTGAATAAGGCTTTGTCTGATTACGCTGATAATGATACAGAGACCAGCAGCGGTAATATTGTCGGAGGGCCTGCTAATAATATCACCTATCCGCTGTATTGGGGCAACAATCCTTCTGCTGTTGCAGCATTGCATAATTTCAAGATCGCAGCTAACAACTCAAGTGTTCTTGATCCTTCTACCACTGCGATTCAGGGTTTAGCAGGCGATAAGCTTACAGGTAATATCATCCATCATTTTAATAGTGGAGCGACCGACAATAACGGCGCAGCGATGGCGTTCTTTGATGAAGACTTCCTCTCCGGCAATAACAGTCTGCAAAAGGCGCTTGCTACGATTCTTCATTCTCCGTCTTTCCCCGTAAGAAAAGAAAATGAAAAAACTCTTTGTCTGGATTTGAGTTCACATGATGGTGGCTGGGAGTCCGGCACAACATATATCGCTGCAAACTTCTATAACACCAATACAACCGACACTGATGCTCTTCGTGTATTAATGACAAAGGTTGCTGATCATAAATACACTGTCAGTGTACCTTCGGGTTATACTAAAGTAGAGTGGTTGAAGTTTGGATCAGCAGATATCTCAGGAAATTCAACGTATTATAAGTCTGCAGGTGCGTTTTCAACAAACGATACCTATGCGTTCTCTAGCGGGACAGGCAGCAGCGTAGAAGGAAGCTGGTCAACTGATGCAACCATAGGTCAGGGTCATACTTACTATGAGTATGATAGCACCAACGGCAAGGATAATGCCTTCATTACCGATATCGATACTACCGCTCATACAGCATTGCTGAATTATTATGATTCATCCCAAAATGTCAAAGTCATGTCGAACATAGGTAATTATGGTTTCTTCCCGTTCGATTATAATAATATCACTTCCGGTGGATATGATGTAAAGCGTATTTATTTAAACCGTAATGGACACTTTAGTCTAGAGAATAGTCCTAAGTTTTATGCCTATTTCTTCGACTCATCAGATAATCATGAATGGGTTGAGATGCAATCATATAACGGTTCTGATTCATTATACTACTGTGATATTCCGACAACTCATGATTATACGAAAGTTACTTTTACAAGAAATCACGATTCTAGCGGCTGGGATAATGTGTGGAATCAGACTATTGATGCTGATATTCCCAGCAACACTCTGGAAGTTGTATACTATATTTATAGTGAAAAAGATGAAAAAGAACATTATAAAGGTGGTTGGGGAACCAGTCAATCCGTTCGTGTTCCTAGAAAAGTAGGTAGCGCTAACGGCTATGCAGATTCTGATCATGTAGCACATGATCAGGGCTTTGGTATGAAGCTTGAGATTCCCTTTACTCTTAGCGCTAACGGTTTGAACGATGACCTTTCCGCACAGGTGTTTGAATTCTCCGGTGATGATGATCTTTGGGTATATATCGACAATAATCTGGTACTTGATCTTGGCGGTGCACACGGCGCTACCCGAGGCTCCATCAACTTCAATACCATGGAAGCAATTGCAAATAAAGCTGTTGCAATATCAACCGCAAAAGATGCAACTACTTCAAGCAAAGCATCCGGTACGACTCTTACAAAAGATTTCAGCAGTATTATTAATACAAAAGCTGCAAACTTCAATTCAAACAAGATCCATACCATGACCATCTATTACATGGAACGCGGTATGTATGACTCCAACCTTAAGTTCGGTTACTCGTTCCATGCGATCGATAGCCTCCTGCAGACTGAAAAGAAGGTCAGAACACGAAGCGACGACGCGAACCGTAAGATCAACGCCGGCTTCTTTATCGACAACGGTCAAGCCGGTGCTGCTTCCAACATGTCCGGCCATTATATTGATAACGGCGAGCGTGAGATCACAAAGTTCGAGGACTCCTTCCAGGATGATACCTTTACGATCACACAGAACTATCCTTCAGATGATTATTTGTTGGCAGATTCTATCACATATACAATAGGCGATGCTGTTAATACCGCTCAGAAGAATGAAGGTAGCGCAAACTTCACCTATGATCTGCATAATGATAACGACGGTGATCAGATCGCGAACTTCAACGGTCAGTTCATAAGCGGTACATCCATTAATCTGAAAGAAACGATCAATGATGCTGCAAACAAATTCCGTTATGATCCTTCGTTCACGGTTTATGATGACGCTCGTACGGTAAGCGGCAGTCAAAAGTTCGAGTTCGATTCAGGCAACGGTACGGATATCGGTACTGTTCATGAAGAGTCAGACGGCTCTTACACATTTAATTTCAGTCCCAGTGTAAAGAAATCCGGTATCGAAGACCTTCGTTTGCGTGCGCGTTTCACGAATCAAATGAAGTGTCACAGCCTGACCTTAAGGAAACTGATCAACGATACCAATACTACCGCTACTTTCACCTTCAAAATCTTGTTCAGCTTTGATAATGGAGCAAGCTACATCTCTTATCCCCTTGAGTTGAAGAGCGGCGGTTCCCTTGCTAACGACGGTACAATTACTTTCAAGGCAAATGAATCCGTCACCATGCTCGGTATCCCCGAAAGAGCGTTGGTGAAGATAATTGAAACCGCTACAACAAACAACAGCTACGCCTATACCGGCGCAGAAGTCACAACCGTAACCGGTAATGATGTTCCCGATACAGCTGAAGTTACTACGGGTTTAGCAGGTTCTGACCTCGGCGGCGTGCAGTTCACGATGGCAAATGAAGACGTTGACGTCGATGTTAAGAACGCTGACGGCGAGCCTGTCTACATTTCACACAGCTTGCTTCCTGCCTCTACCGGTACCGGCGGTACCTATGTTGCAGCCTATGTTGTTGATGGTCCGGCGTCAGATACGCTCGCTAACGTCGGCGGTGAAACCTGCTCCAACATCATGACGACTAACGTCATTAAGATTCCGAAAGAGTTCATCACTTATAACAGCACGAATTATCTTAAGATCGAGCTTCAGACTTACCCGGATGAGGGCAATGAGTTTATCGACTTCTATGAGCAGATCACAGATACGCTGAGAATTCTCAACGCCACAGGTTCCAGCCCCGCCTATACCGTTACTAAGGATTTAACAGAGGGCGTAAACAAGGTAACTGTCCGTATCGCGATCAACGCCCTGTTCAACGCGAAGCATGCTCAGCTCTATACAGAACTCCCGTTCTATTCGGCTCTCGGCGCTCAGTTGAAAATCACGCATAAGATCGATCCGAGCTCTCCCGACGCTGCCACTACTTCTCCTAACGGCGCTGTTACAAAGGTAAGAGCCCGTGTAAAGACTGCCGCAGGTGTTGTTCAAGATTGGTATAACGGTACGAGTGATGTAGATTGGACCTATGTTAATGCTGATGACTCGCTCACGATCCCTGCCAAGTATTTCTGGAATAACATGGTCGACGCTGAAGGAACAACTCACACAAATAATCTTATCTTGGAAGTTCAGCTCGAAACAACTGTTTTCGGATTTTCTCAGTTGAAGAATGTTTCTCTCTTTGGTAACATTCTTCCTGAGTCCGGTGCGGCTAACGACGGAGCAATATTAACTTATACTAAAGATATACCAAACCGTAAGGTAAATATCAGTGTTTCATATAATATCAGTAATCTGTTTGACGGATCTACTCCGAAGTATACAGAATTGCCGTATCTTTCCCTTCTTGAAGTACCTGATTATGAATATACATTCAACTATACGTATCCCGCGTTTATCAGTGGATACGGTAATCAGACCTTCACAGTGCATGATAAGTTCTCCACGGCAGAGCTTGAAGAAAATATGACCTTTGAGGAAGGTAAGCTGATATTCAAACCTGATGAAGTGGGTGTGAGCGGTAAGAAATACGCCAGCGATTTCATCAACGCTCATGCTCCGTATGAGGATAACTTCCAGAAATTAGTAAGGATCTCAAATTTCTCATACAGTGACAGCAATCCGACTGATATCACCTATAATGTCACTATGTTGAACAATCAGGAACACTTCACTGTTTATATGAACCTTCCGTATGCTACAGATGAAGCTCATTTTAATGATTATGATTATGTTGTTACCGACGGAAGAGTTGTACAAACAGCTTCTCACTCGGAAGCCTATACGAATGTATACAACAAGCAGTGGTTCACAAAGAATATCCAGTGCCGATTCCCTTATCAAGTAACCGATGGAAATCAGCCGAGCTTTGTTAAGGCTCCTCTGATTATCTATGAAGGTGACACTCCGCGTTACTTCAAGTACTGGCAAGTCGAGACGATCTCTCAGTATAATACGTCAGCTCGTGAATACACGCGCTGCTATGATTACGAGTTTAACCTCGCGCTCTTCCAGCCCTGTACAATCACTCCGATCTATTCGGATGATGCTGATGTAGCAGCTAATAGAGCTACATTTGCAGAAAGAGGTATGCCGAATCCTCCAACAACTTATGACATGTACTCTAGGTTCGATCCTGAAGTTAACCGCAGATGGTTCGTAGACACCAACGCGGTAACGATTGCCTTCCTTGAAAATTCACGCAACCAGTATAATAACTGTCAAAAGGGTACCGGAGAGGCTGTTTCGACTATTCTCGGTAAACGTCAAGGCGCTGCTGATATCATCTACTCCAGCTTCCTTATGACGTTTGACAGCGAGTATGACGGTGACAAGACTGTTGTTCTCAGCGAAAAGTATAAGGACAGCCCCGGCGAGATGGAGTGTGGTCTGATCTTTGAGGGTGTAGCAAAACTCGAAGGCAGTGATGAAGCCGGATACACCGTTCATGATGACACCTATTATGCAAATTATGCTGCGACAAATAGCGGTGATACTAAGTATGCCGGTATGAGTACCGATCATATTAAGAATGTATTAGAAGGTAAAACTTCCTTTACAAATCCGAGAACCATCCGCGCTCAGCTGGACGTTACTGCTCTCGATAATAAGAACCGTATCCAGTATCATTACGGTATCGACGCCGCTAAGCCTCATTCCACTGAAGAAGAAACGGCTAATCCGTTATCTGCTCTTTCAAAATCCGGCAACAAAACCTATGTATATAAGGCGTATGCTTATATTGGTAAGACTACTTCTAATGACGGTGTTCTTTCCGATGTTAAAGTTAGCGCAACGCCTGTATACTTCACCATCTATAATGATGCTAATATTTCTCCGGGTAATACATTAGATTTACCTGCAGGGTATAGTACAACTGTTGAATAAGGGAGGTATTTGAATGAAAAAAGTTTATACATCTCCTGATATGGAAATAGTTCGCATTGGTCATCAAGATGTTTTAGTTGCGTCAAAATATACTCATGATCCTGAGATCGCTGTTGAAACTACTGATCCCGGTTCAGGCTTTGAGTGGGATTAAATAGGTTTGAGATTACTGGATTGTAATTGATTTGGTACAGGCAGTACTGGAGTACTGCCTGTACTTGTATCAAAAGCTAAGGTTTTGCGTATTATATTTGAATTATAATTCAATAATGATTTAATTGGTGTTACTATGAAAAAAGCTATTAGTTGTATTATCATTCTTTTCTTAGTAGTTACGATCTCTATCTCTGTTACGCTAACTACTTTCGCTGTAACAATTTATAATTATTCAGGTTATCTTTATACTTACATCACAAATGAGCTTGTATCACTCTATGGTGTGGATGAAGATATCACTGAAGTGACTGTCCCGGCAATCATTAACACACGCCCTGTGGTTGATATTCGCAACACCGCTTTTATGGACAATGATTTGATTACGGCTGTTGACTTTTCAAAAGCGCAGTATCTGGAACGAATCGGTGTATTTGCATTTTCCGGCTGCTCTAATATTGTCAATGAATTGGTTATTCCTGAATCGGTTGTTATCATAGAAACCGCTGCCTTTCAGTCGTGTACAAGTGTTGCATCTGTGGTATATAATGCCGCTTGCGACACAATACCCGGTCAGTGCTTTAATAGATGTACATCATTAAGTTCTGTAACATTGAATGACAACGTAACAACAATCGGCAGCTATGCTTTTGCAAACTGTCCGAACCTGAGTTATATGGTGATCCCTGCGTCTGTAACCGCGATCGACAATTCGGCTTTCCAGAATGACGATATCACGCTCGGTGTATACAATAACTCCTATGCGCATCAGTATGCTGAAAACAGAGGGATAGATTACATCATTCTCGATCCTCCCGAACAGCCGACTGAACCGCCTACAGAAGCGCCGACTGAGGAACCCACTGTCGCACCTACCGATGTACCGACTGAGTCTGTAACAGAAACGCAGACTGAGGAGCCGACAGTAGTGCCGACTCAGCAGCCTACCGAGACCTCCGGTTATTATCTCGGCGACGTCAACGGTGATCATGTTGCGGACGTCATCGACTCGACCTTGATCCAGCGTTATCTGGCGTCGGTCGCTTATCCTGACACCTGCGTCATGAAGCACGGCGATGTAGATGGTGATGGTGTCGTGACGATTCTCGACGCGACTTATATCGGAAGATATAACGCAAGAATCGATGTACGCTATCCCATTGGCGAATGGCAAGCCGAATAAAAAGACATATAATTAGAGCGCTTCTGTGTGAAGCGCTCTTTTTTGATTATTGGTAGTAACCGCTTAATAACCGCCCCATAAACATAACCCCTCCGCTTTTCTTTTGCGGAGGGGTTAACACATAGGCTTCGATTATTCTGTTACGGATTTTGTTCTGCTTATGATGGACTGCTTCATCTCTTCGCTCCAAGGCATAAGGCTTTCGAGTTCTTCGTTGGAGAACGGTTTGCCCATGTACTGCATATCTGTCAGTACCAAAGCAAGATACGCATACGGCTCAACACCGTTCGCTTTCGCTGTCTCGATCAGGCTGTACACGATCGCTGTACACGATCGCGCTGGACTTGGCGCCCTTGACTGTGTCGGAAAACAGCCAGTTTTTTCTCCCAATCACAAACGGACGGATCGCGTTCTCGGCAAATGTGTATCCCGCTCCGAAAACCGCAGCTGCACGGGGTTTGAACCGCACTCTCGCCGCTCATTTAACCGCACCTCCGCCGCTCATTTAACCGCACATGGACTTCCTGATATAATATCAACGGCACACATTGTGTGACTATTGATACAGGAGGTCCTGATATGATTAACTATCGGGAAATACTCAGGCTAAACAGTCTTGGGTACAGTCAGCGGCGGATCGAAGCGAGTGTTCACAGCTCACATCAAACCGTCAAAAATGTTTTG
>ONUI01000244.1 GCA_900320995.1 uncultured Eubacteriales bacterium | reverse complement strand
GCGGCGTCCTTTTTCTTGAACTTGTATTCGCCGGTGTGAACAGTGGGCTCTTCTGACTCGATCTTATATGTAGAAGTCGCGGTGTTGGAATATTCCAGATCAGAGCTGTTGGGAATATCCGTTGCTATCGCCGCTTCACTGTTGAGAATGGTATCGAAATACACCTCAACCTCTTTGTACCCGATCAGACTGGTGGGCTTGATATCGAAGGTTACGGTCAGACCGGACTGTGAAACCGTGTAATCGGTGTTGGCAACGAGCGTTTTCGTGTCATCAAGCATCAAGGACGCGGTCTTGTAGCTGAGTCCTTTTGTCATGGTATCCGCGATCTTATAAACCTTCATTACTTCCAAATCCTCTTTCAAAGACGGAATGGATGTTTTGATTTTCCAATTGACGGTGTCGCCGATCTTCTTGGTAGTATCGACGCCTTCATCACCCTTTGTGCCGCTGAGAACGCTCTTATGGATCGTCGGCTTTTCGTTATTCAGCTCCAACATGTTATTCGGAACCGCCGTGCCGCCGACAGGCTTTTTATTGGAAATGGAAGTCCAGCCGGTAAACATCTGACCATCTGCGTCGATATAGAACGGAGTGGTGATATTTCTTACGAGGATATATTCGGCGCTCGGAGCCTTTGTTTCCACCAAACGGTAGAACTTATTGGCGTCCAAGGAAGCGATCTCGATCATACCGTTACTGCCGGACTTTACGTTTGCGATCTTTGTCTTGTAGGTACTGCCGTCGGTGCTTTCCTCCAGTCTGAACTCGGCGTTTGCAAGCGCCTTACCGGTGGAAAGATCCTTTTTCAGAATCTTGATATCCGAATAGCTGGTCTGGTTTTTGGGATAGGAATACACGTCATACAGCCATTCGGTGCCTGCCGCGTTGGTAAGCGGAAGAGAGAGCACAAACGGCGCGATCTTCTTAGTGATCTGAGAAGGACCCGCTCCTTCCTCTACATAATAGATACCGAGGGGCAAATCGGTGAAGGTCGCCACACCGTTAGCATCCGTTGTCTTGGAGATCGGATTGCCGATTGGAGACATCTGCTTTGCTTCCGCAACCGTGGGAAGCGAAACGCCGTCAGGCTTGAAATAGGAATACAGCTCGGCAACCTTTCGGATGTTGAAAGTCACACCCGCCAGGCGTGTCGCGTCCGAGGGAATGTACTGCTCGTCATTCTTTTCGCCGGTGCCGCCGTGCGTTGCCTTGGAGGTGTCGCTCATTTCATATTTGTACAATGTCAGCGACGCCTTCTTGCTGTAGTCAATGTTGTATTTCATGGTCGCCGCGCCTGCGGTCATGCTGACGCTGAACCCTGCCAGCAACACCATGAGAGCCAATGTGATAGAGATGACCTTTGTGAGATAAGACTTTTTAATCATGCTTCTGCTCCTTTTTCATTTGTTTGTTTGAATAACGGTATCTTTTGATGATAACAAAGAAGAACAATCCGTAGAACACCAGACAACATCCTCCAATGATCAGTAATACCGTACCGACGCCGCCGGTCTGCGGCATGGTAGGTACGAGATTATTGACGATATCCTTTGTGTTGCCCGGAAGATGCGTCTTGCTGTTGACCTCAACGCAGGCTACGCCGGACATCAGGCTGTAGTGCTCAGGCGCTTCCAACTCGGCGATCCAGTATTCACGCTTGCCGTTCTCAACGCCGTTTGCCTTTTTTCCGTCCTCATCGGCGGAAAAGCTGCCGTAAGCAAGTCCCATGAAGGAAACGTTTCCGTTCCCATCGGAAACCGCTGTCTTTAACTCATTCTTCTGCGCTCTCGCGTCCTCCTCGGTCGCATACAGCGCAAACTTGGCGCCGCTCAGCTTTTTGTCACCGTCGGTCTTTACAAACAGATAACCGCCGGTATGTACCGTAGGTGTTTCTGAATTGACATCGTAGGTAGACTTGCTGCCGACAATATTGGTGTAGGTGAGCTTTGAAGTGTTTGGAATATCCTCCGCAAGCGGCGCGTCCTCGGTCAGCGTCGTGTTGTAGTAGATGATGATCTCCTGTGCGCCCGCGAGCTTTTCGGGGACAAAGGCAAAGCGAACATTCAACTCGTCTATCGGTTCCACGGTGTAATCATCTTTTTCCTTCAACAGCGTCTTATCATCAAGATAAATCTCTGCGGAAGAATAGCGAATACCCTTTGACATGGTATCTGTCACGGTGTAGGTTTGCAGCTTCTTCACTAAATCCTCCGAAGGCACCGAAGTCCTGATCTTCCAGTAAACAGTGTCGCCGATGGAAGCGGTGTTGTCGATTCCCTCCAAGCCCTTTTCTTCATCCAGAATATACTTGTGGATCGTGGGCTTTTCGTTTTTAACGATCAGCGTGTTGTTTTC